>JASHTH010000083.1 GCA_030040655.1 Acidobacteriaceae bacterium
CCCGAGTACTGCACCGTGTTGAAGACGTTGTCGGCGGTGGCGCGAATCTCAAAGCTGCGCGTTTCGCCGAGTTGCATGGTTTTCGAGAGCGACATATTGTTCGAGATCGTCCCCGGTCCCGGAATCGAATTGCGCGAAGCGGTTCCGTAGGGGCCCTTCGGCGTGGTGAAGGCCGCGGTATTGAACCAGCGATTCAGTGAGCCGCCGCCGGCGGTCAGCGAGACGCCCGGCACGCGATCGGGGCGCAGCGACCCGGCGGTTCCGCGGGCCACGTCGAGCAGTGCGGCTTGGTAGACCGGTGTGAGCGGCTCGCCGGTGGCAAAGGTAAACGTGCCGGAGACCGAGAAGCCTTCAAAGATATGCCCCGCCGTGCCGGTTGTCAGCCAATGCTTGTCCTGGCCGAAGGGCAGCTCGAAGAGATAATCTCCCGAGACTTTGTGGCGGATGTCGAAGCTCGAGTTCTCCTGCTCGGCCTGCAGGTCCTGCCAGTTCTGCGCGACGACGGTGGACGTGCCGCCCACCGAACCGGCGTCGTCGATCGAGTGCGAGTACTGGTAATACGCTCCGAGAGCAATTCCGCCGGAAAGACGCTTGCGCACGCGCACCGTGCCGGCCGAGAACTTCGAAAAAGCCACGGCCTGCTCGTAGTTGAAGTCTACGCCCGAGTAGCTGATGCCTTCGGGTGTGCGGCCCGGCGCGGTGGTTACATCGAGGTGATTGCCCTTCGACCCGTTGTATCCCACATTGACGACCACGTTCCAGGGCAGCGTCTTCTGCACGTCGAGGTTCCAGGCCTGGACGTAGGGCAATTCGTAATGCGGATCGACGGCGTAGTCGCCAGTTTTAGCGGGCGCGGGAAAACCGTTGGCCAGCGAGAGACAATCGGCGGTTCGAGCCGGGCATTGCGTCGTCACCTCGTTGAGCTGCTCGTTGGCAAAGGGCGGCTCGTGCGCCATGGCCGTGGCGAAGGTCGCATATTGGCCCACTGAATAGTTCATGCCAAAACCGGCGCGAACCACGGTTTGCTTGGGCAGCCGCAGCGCGAGTCCCACGCGCGGAGCCAGAGCGGTCTTGAAAGGAAAGACCAGCGAATCGGGCAGCGGGCCGCTGAAGGGACCCACGCCGCCGGCCTGCACTTCGTCCGCATGGGTGAACTGCGCCAGCGGATCGGTGTCGACGAACGCCAGGTGGTTGTACTTCTCGCTGTACGGCGCGTAGAACTCATAGCGCAGTCCATAATTCACGGTAAGGCTCGAAAAGGCTCGCCAGTCGTCAAGGGCGAAGGCATCGATCACGTTGTCGCGCAGATACGCCTTCGAGACGGCCGAGTCGATGCTCGTCTCCTGCGGCTCGCCCAGCAGAAAATCTCCCAGCGCTGAGCCGGTGTAGTAGCCGGTGAAGTAAAACGTGCCCGTCGCATTCGAGCTGCCCAGGAAGTCGCGATGCACGCGGCGGTAGTCGCCGCCGAAGCGCAGGTTGTGCTTGCCGCGGATCCAGCTCAATGTCTCGGACAGCGAGATCGTTTGCGACAGAGCGAAGCTTGGCTGCTGTTCGCTCAGCCCCGTGAATTGGCTAAGGGAGATGTTGGGCAAGCCGAAATTCAACGGGCTCGTGTTCAGGGCTTCGCCGCCGGGCCCGAGAATGCCGTTTTCCGTCGCCACGTCGATGCCATTGGTGAAGTAATTGGTCGTCTGCGCGTCACTGCGATTCCAGCTTGCGTTGAGAATGTTGGTTAGCTTGTTGTAGCCGAGCGTGTAGCCGGCCTGCAGCGAGTTCGAATCGGTGAATGCCTTGCCGCCCAGCTCGGGAAAGATGTTGATGTTGTCCTGGGCCGTGTGGCTCCAGTTGTAGTTGAAGTTGACGCTCTGGCGAAGCCCCTGCTGGGTCTGCGTCCTTCGGCCGCGGCCGCCGAACGCGCCGAACGGCGAAGCGTTGGCTCCGATGCCGCGCATATAGCGAACGCCCGCCTGGGTGGTGTTGTCCTGCGCGGTGGTGAGGAGATGATAGTTCTGCACGTCTCCGGGCAGATTGGGAAGCGGAATATATTTGAGCAGGTTTGCCGCCGCCGGAACGGGAGCGATCTTGGTTGTCAGGCCGGGCAGATTGCCTTGGCGCTCCGCTTCGGTGGGAACGGTGGCGTATTGGTCGGACGGCGTCGAGCTGCGCTGGCCGGAGAGCGTGAGAAAGACCGTATCTTTGCCGCTGGGCTTGGTCAGCTTGGGCAGATACGGCTCGCCGATGAATGTGATGCCGAAGCGATTGGTTCCCGAAGCCGGCTGAAACTGCGGCTGGCCGCGCAGCGCGAACGGTTCGGCGTTTAGTGCCGAGTTGCTGCCTGTCCAGAAAATCGCTCCGTGAGGCTGCGCAGGATTGAAGTTGCGGAAGTTCATCCGCCCGCCGCCGAAGCCGCCGCGTCCGCCGAACCCTCCCGGCCCGCCGAATCCGCCAAAACCGCCGAACCCGCCGCCGCCAAAATTGAAATTGCCTTGACCGCCGTTCATGGCGCGCGCCGTCTCCATGGCATCGCGCAACCGGTCCATGTCCACCCCGGCGAGCGGGCTCACCTGGCCAGACTGGCCATTGATGGCCACCGATTCGCTGCCAAAATCCGAGTTCCCCGCGATCGAGGGCAGCGCCGCGCCGGCTTCGGCATTCGATCCCGATCCTCCTGCCTGCGTGTCGCCGCCTTCGCCGAACGCGCTCATCAGGCTCAAACTCTGCAGGCCGTTCCCAGCCATCTGACGGATGGCCTCGGCAACCTGCGAGCCCTGGCGCTCCTGTTGCTGCTCCTGCTCGGCAGCCCGTGACGCAAGAATCAGGTCGAAGTTCACGGTCTGGTCGTGGCTCGTGGCGTTCAGGAGCGCCTCCTGCGCCCCGGGAGCAAAGGCTGCGAACTGAGTGCGGATGACATAGCGGCCGTTTTGCGGAATGGCCATCGACCACGCGCCGGTGATGCCGGTGGTGGTGGAGTAACGCTTGCCGGTGAGCGTGTTGGCCGCCGTTACGGTGACGCCGGGCAGCGGAATGTTGCCGCTTTTGATAACACCGTGGAGATTTCCGCCGGCGATCGCCGCCACGGTCGAGCCTGGCGTCTCAGTCGAGGGGAGACTGTCAGCCGAGGAGG
>JASHTH010000648.1 GCA_030040655.1 Acidobacteriaceae bacterium
CCATCGCCTGGCTCTATCGCGACGACTACGCCCGCGCCGGCATCCGCATGCTGCCCGTGGTGCAGCCCGACGGTCTCTCCACCGTGGTCGAGGCACTCTTCTACGCCGTGGTCATGATCCCCGTCAGCCTCATCCCGTCGTGGCTGGGCATGGCCGGCACGACTTACACAGTTCTTGCCGCCGCGCTGGGGCTTTTCTATCTTGCCTACACGATCCGATTCGCGCGCATCCTGCGCGTACGCTCGGCGACGGAAAGCCGCATGTTGGCCCGCGACCTGCTTAAGGTGAGCGTCATTTACCTGCCTTTGCTGCTCACCACGCTTATGCTCTGCGCCACGGCGAAGGGCTGAGCCATGACCACTGCGATCTCGCCGAAACCCGCCACGCGGCCGGCCATCGCCGCCATTCTCGCCGTCAGCGCGGCGGCCACGCTCTTCCTCTTCTGGCTCATTTATGTCCATCCCGCGGCCGACGCTTCGAACGCGCGCTTCGGATTTCTGCCCGCGCTCGACGCCATTTTCAACGGCCTCAGCGCCGTGGCGCTACTCATCGGCTTCACGTTCATCCGCGCCCGCCGCATCGCAGCACACCGCGCATCGATGATTTCGGCTTTCGTTTTCTCCACGCTGTTTCTCGCCGGCTACATCGCGCATCACGCGCTGCACGGAGATATCCGCTACCCCGTCCACGCCGCCTACCGCTCGATTTATCTGCCGCTGCTGGCCAGCCACATCGTGCTGGCCGTGGTCGCGCTGCCCATGGTCTTGGTCACGTTCTTCTTTTCGCTCACGGGGCGCTTTCCGCAGCACCGCAGGATCGCGCGCTGGACGTTTCCGCTTTGGCTCTACGTCTCCGTCACCGGCGTGGTGACGTACGCGATGCTGCGCCTGGCGCTGGGTTCGACGTGAGCGTCCGATTGAGAGAAGCAGCCGTGCCCCCATCCTTTGACAATCCGCGCCCGCGAATTGTCAAAGGGCGGGATCGGAGAGTCTCATTCAACCAGATGACGAATCGTCCATCTCAACGCGCGCAGTCTCCAGCCAACGACGGCACGCGCGAGCTGATCCAATGGGGCGGATCGATGCTCGGCGCGGGAGTCCTGGCCACGCTCTTGCTCTTTACGGTGCTGGGCGGCGTGACGCACACCGGCGCCACCACCAACACCGGCTGGTTCGCGGTCCTTGTCGCCCTCACCTGCATCCCTTTCGGCGGGATGCTGCTCACGCTGGGTTTAGCGAAATGGTTGCGCAGGCGGCGGCTGAGAATCATGCGATAGGATCTGCCCCTTTTTCACGTCCGAATACAGTTCGGCTCGCGCGCCTTTCAATTTGGCGCAAGCGCTGGAGGAGGTTCGATCCTAATAGTGACCGTGTTCGAGTAGATTCTTTCCGCCCTCGGATTGTCGGGGTTCTGCGCGGAGACTCGAATCCGGTACTCGCCGGGGATAAGTCCGGGATACTCGCTCGGGAACAAGGCAGATTCCCAAGACGTCGATGCTCCTGGATCGAGCTTTAAGCTGCGAGAGTGGCCAAACGTCATGAGTCCTAGCTGAGGAAGGATTTCCTTTCCATTCGTGTTCGTTATATCGAAAGGGTAGCTAACATCGACATTTTCCGACCAATCTTGACCGCAATCGATCGGGTGATCCGTGCGGTTGATGAGCTTGATGTGGTACCCAATCTGAGAGCCGTACGGCACATCGGATTTTGGTATTGAAAGAGTGATCGTCAGCGGAGCATTCGTCACCGTGGGTGCCGCGCCTATCTGAGCCGCCAGCATAAGACCTATGAGGAGCCTCACGACAAATCCCCGTCATTGACAGCAATGACGCCAGTTTGACTCCGCCATCCAGCGAAGGCAAGCGGATTTCAGGAGAATCTTCCGCAAACCGTCCGCTGCGTTCCGCCTGGGGGTGCGTTCAGCACTGCGCCTTGCGTCCAGCCGTCTGCTATGCTTCTTGCTTACCGGAGAAAAACCCCATGGCCAAAAGCGTCAACAAAGTCATTCTGCTGGGCAACGTCGGCAAGGACCCCGAGATCCGCTCCACGGGCGGCGGCACTATGGTGGCCACCTTTGGCCTGGCCACCTCGGAACGCTACAAAGACGCGCAGGGCAACTGGCAGGACCGCACCGAGTGGCACAACGTGGTGGCCTACGCGCGCCTGGCCGAGATCATCCGCGACTACGTGAAGAAGGGCCACAAGCTCTATGTCGAAGGACGCCTGACCACGCGCAACTGGGACGACAAGGAGACCGGCAAAAAGGTCTACCGTACCGAGATCGTCGTGAGCGATATTTCCCTGCTCTCCGGCCGCGACGATGCTTCCAACCAGGCCGGCTCGACACGAGCCTCGTCGGCCGGCATGGACCAGCGCCCAGCCCCAGCCCGCGACGAGTTCTCGCAGCAAACCGAAATCTCCGACGACGACATTCCGTTCTAAGACAGGGAACAGGGATCAGGGTCAAGGATCAGAGCCTCAGAGGTCAAAAACTACTGGATTGGTCTCGAAGCACTTGCGGTCCTTTGTTCCCCTGGTCCCCTGTTCACTCGGTCACTCGGTCCCTCAGTCCCTCTTCAGGGACTGCTGAAAGATGCGATCTATAAGGCCCAGTACGACGCGTCAAAATGGCAAACAACCGCGACCCCAGCGAAATGGGACGACACGCAATGAGGAACGCCGCCGTGAGTTCGTTGGTGGCATTGTGTCTGGTCGGTTGTCATTCGCATGTCAGCCCCCCGCCACGGCCCCACGGCGTCCCGGCCGATGCTGTTTGGGCCGGAGGGGAAGACGGGGGAAGCTTCATACGCTGCACATTCGATTCGACTTCAGCGCTGGACCGCTGTTCTGTGTTTAACGACCGCAACGGCCAACTCGATGCGCAGGGCAAGTACGAGACCAAAGGGAAATCCAAACCGCAGGACGTCGCGCGGTTCGTGTACTCAGGGTTCGATGGCCATCAAATCTATCTAGCCGACGGCTCGATCTTGGTCCCCAGAGCGGGTGCAGAAGTTCAGCGCTAGAGCCACAGTCCCTCGGACCCTGGACCCTCGTTCCTACTCCGCCTTGGATAGCGTCGCAATCAGCTCTTCCTTATGCGCGTTGGCCAGCGCATCGGCCTTGCGCAAGCCGAGGCGCCATGCGACGACCGCGCCCGCAGCCAGCAGCAGCAGCAGCGGCGTCGCCACCCACTGGGCTTCGAACGTCCAGCACAGCGAAAATACCGCCGCGCCCACGCCGATCGCGCCCAGTTGCACCAGCATGCTCAGCAGCGCGTTGCTTTGCGATCCGCGCTGCTTGGTCAGCCGGCCTGGATTGATGCGGTAAGGCATAACCAGGGAGAAGATATTGCCCGCGGTCAGATTGCAGGGCA
>JASHTH010000649.1 GCA_030040655.1 Acidobacteriaceae bacterium
GAACCATCCTCGCAGATTGCGCGAGAGCATCAAACGGCACCACGAAAGGGAATTCGAATGAAGAGGCGAAAGGCAAAGAGGTCCGTTCATAGTGGATCAAGCCTCGACAGTTTCCTCGCAGAAGAAGGCATTCTTGAAGAGGTTGAAGCCGTCGCCATCAGCCGCGTTACCGAATGGCAAGTGGCACAGGCGATGAAGGACGGCAATCTCAGCAGGAAGATGCTGCTTGATTGACGCATAATAGAACTTCACCCGACCAGAGGGCCTATGCCCGAAGACGTAAGCCAGCTTACCTGCGATCAGTTCCAGCGCCGTCTCTGCGAGTTACTCGCTTCTGACCAACCAATCGAAGAACATCCGCACTACAAAGCATGCATCCTATGCCGTTATCTCGTTCGCGGTTTCGAGGAGATGATTGAGCGCACACTAGGCGAGCAACTCGACCCCAAGGATGGACAAGAACCCAAACGCAAGGACGATTGGCCAGAAGCGACATGAGTTGCCCGCGCCGCACGAACCATCGTTCGGTGGCGCGGCGTCCCCGCGGCCTATCGTTCGTCACGGCGGTAAGAGTAGATCTGAAATCAGCTCTCTCCGGCTTCGACCCATCTGCTAGACTTGCGGCGTCTCCTGGCTCGCGGTTTGCCTTCCCTATACCGGACACTGCTGCAGCGCGGTGCCGACCCTTGAGCCGTTGATCCGGATCAAGCTGCGTTCACTCGATCTCAGGAGGGAATCATGCCTCGTCGATCTGGCGGTTTTGTCGCCTTCTCGGCAATCGTGCTCTCGACAGCCTTCGTCTTTGCCCAGCAGGAACCCTCGCCTGCCCCGAAGAAGATTGCCATTCGCGCCGGGCAACTGATCGACGGCAAGAGCGATGCGCCGATCCGGAACGCGCTGATTCTCATCGAGGGCGACAAGATCGCCAGCGTGACTCCCGGCGGATCGGCGCCGGCGGGAGTCGAGGTCATCGATCTTTCCAAAGCCACCGTGCTGCCCGGATTCATCGATGCGCATACCCACGTGCTGCTGAACGGCGACATTACGGCCGAGGACTACGACAAGCAGCTCCTCAAATGGTCGATTCCGTACCGCGCCATCCTGGCGGCGCGCAATGCGCAGATCGCCCTGTCGCACGGGTTCACCACGCTCCGCGACGTGGAGACCGAGGGCGCCATGTACGCGGATGTCGACGTCAAAAAAGCCATCGCCAACGGAGAGATCCAGGGGCCGAGAATGGAGGTCGCCACGCGCGCCCTGACGCCCACGGGCATGTATCCGTTGCTGGGTTACTCGTGGGAGCTCGACGTGCCGCACGGCGTGCAATACGTCGACGGCCCCGAGGAATGCCGCAAGGCCGTGCGCGAGCAAGTGATGTATGGCGCCGATCTGATCAAGTACTACTCCGATCGCGGCTATTTCTACGGCGCCGACGGCGTGCTGCACAGCCACGTCAACTTTACCGATGAGGAAGCGGCGGCCATTGTGGCCGAGGCGCACCGCCTGGGCAGAAAGGTCGCGTCTCACGCCATCGGCAACGACGGCATCGCCGCCGCGCTGCGCGCCGGCGTGGACAGCATCGAGCATGGTTACGGCTTGACCGCGCCGCAGATGGAAGAGATGGCCAGGCGCGGCATCTACTGGGTTCCGACCATCTCCGTGGGAGCGTATGTGGCGAACGGCCGGCAAGGCAACTGGCCGAAGATGGTCGATACCGCAAAGGCCGCCTTTGAGCTGGCGCTGACCAAAGACGTGAAGATCGCCTTCGGAACGGATGCGGGCGGATTCGATTGGAAGGCTCTGAACGAGGCCAAGGAGTTCGAATACTACGTGAATTACGGCATGACGCCGATGCAGGCGATCCGGACGGCGACGGTGACCGCCTCGGAGCTTCTGGGCTGGTCGGACAGGATCGGCACTCTGGAGGCCGGCAAGTTCGCGGATGTCGTCGCCGTGTCAGGAGACCCGCTCAAAGACATCACCGAGCTGGAACGCGTGAAGTTTGTCATGAAGGGCGGCGTCGTAGTGAAGAACGAGAATTAAGCCCGTAGGGCGCGATCTTTCGGCGCCACTAACCCGTTAGTCGAGACCCGGAATTCCCCACTGCAGTCCAAGTTCGCGCAGATCGTTTGGCGGGCCCACTGGCTCATGCGGAAGAGTCTCGGTCGAATTTGAGGCGCCGCGCCCCTGCCGCATCAGCTCGTTGAAGATCTCGATTACCTCGGCTTGATCGCTCTCGAGAAGAGGGAACCAGGAATTGGAAGGATTTGCCATTGTGGCCTCCGAGTTATGGTTTCTCGCCTGGTCCCATCTCCGGCTCATCTCGGGTCAGGGGGTGGGTCTCAGGATGCTCAGCTAAGAAGCACGTGGTCTGCCAAAGTGGCGAAGCTCGCTGAGGATCACACGGCTCATTGCGGACAAAGAAGTTATCGCCCTCGCCCCGGAGGGGGAGAGAGTTGAGACCGGATGATGACGAAACTTTAGTGCCGAAATCCCGTCTCGAAGACGGAATATCGTCGCGACCGTGCGAATCGGTTCGCGAACGAGTGACCTTGCGCGAGATCCGGCAGCCGCTTTCCGCCGGGCGGGACAAAGGTTGATTGGCGGGATGCGGAACGAGACAAAGCAGCGGCGCCGCTACAGAGATAGGCTATGGAGAGGAGCGCCTCTGTTTCGATGGAACCCACTTCTCACGACGTCCTGCTTGTCATCGACGTGCAGAATGACTTCTGCCCTGGCGGGCAACTAGCCGTTGCGGGCGGGGATTGCGTGATTGAGCCGATCCACCGCATCGCGCCGCGCTTCGAGCACATCGTGGTCACGCAGGACTGGCATCCGGCAAATCACTTATCCTTCGCCAGCGCCCATCCCGGCAAGAAGCCCTACGAGCAGATCGCGTTGAGCTATGGACCGCAGACGCTCTGGCCGGATCACTGCGTACAGGGCACACCCGGCGCGGAGCTCCATCCGGCGTTGCATCTGCCGCAGGCCGAGCTGATCTTGCGCAAGGGCTTTCGCCGCGAAATCGATTCCTATTCGGCGTTTTTCGAGAATGACCGCGCCACGCCGACCGGTCTCGCCGGTTATCTGCGCGAGCGCGGCCTCACGCGCGTCTTTCTTGCCGGCTTGGCCTACGATTTCTGCGTCGGCTACTCGGCGCTCGACGCGCGCCGGCTGGGCCTTGAGGCCGTAGTGATCCGCGACGCCTGCCGCGCGATCGATCTGAATGGATCAGTGAGAAAGATGGATGCCGAATTCGAGAAGTCGGGAGTGGTCCTGGCGAAAAGTGAAGCTCCGGTGGGTTAGCGCCGCTACGCCCGGCTCAAATACGCCCCTTCGCTGGTGTCCACGCGGATCTTTTCGCCCTCATTGATGAACGGCGGCACCTGCACCACGAGGCCAGTCTCGGTTTTGGCGGGCTTGGTGACGCTCGAGGCCGTCGCCGACTTGAGCCCTGGCTCGGTCTCGATGACCTGCAACTCCACCGTCTGCGGCAGCTCGATGCCCACCGGCTGGCCGTCGAAGTAGCTCACCTTGATCTGGAGGTTCGGCGTCAGGTATTCGACCGCATCGCCCAGCGTGCTGCCCTTCAGCACGGTCTGCTCGTAGTTTTCCGGATTCATGAAGTAGTAGTCGTCGCCGTCGGAGTAGAGGTACTCCATTGGCACCTCGTCGACCACCACGCGCTCAATGGCGTCGGCGGAACGGAAACGGTGCTCGAACATGGCGCCGGACTTCAAGTTGCGCAGCTTGGCCTGGATGAAGGCGCGCAGGTTGCCGGGGGTGCGGTGCTCGACTTTGAAGACCAGGTGCAGCTGGTCGTTGTGCTTGATGATCATGCCCGGACGCATTTGGGTGGCGGGAATCGCCATAACGATGAAAGCTCCTTACCGGTTGCGCAAAGTACGCAGAAATATGGCCTTGGCCCATCTGCCATTGTAGCCTAGTGGCAAACCGGCTCCCACGCTAGGGCAGCTTGGGAAATCGTGTGTCCGTCCGGATGTTGCCCAAGGTCGCTGATCCCGGTTGGTCCCACCCCAACGTCGAACACGTGTCGTTGCGGACTCCGGGGTTGGTCGCGTCGACTTTGCGATCTTCTTTCGGCTACATCATTTCCTAAACCGCCATAGGGAGCCGGAGAGACCAAGTGGCTCATTCCTCAAGAGAGAACCACCTGGAACGTTGCCCGAAAGCGGGCTCAGAAACCATGAAGCCGATCGGTATATGGAGTTTCTTAACTTCTCATCCACTCCGGCAGACCACTGGCAATCGCCGCCCGCACGGCTTCCATGAGCTCGTCGCGTGTCGCGAAATCGCGCGGCCAGAGCGGCGGATGGAAGACGATATGCGCCGTGCCGGGGCGGATGCGCAGGCTGCCCTTGGCCATCATCGTTTCGGTGCCGTGGATCGATACCGGAACGCAGGGCGCGCCGGTTTCCATGGCCAGGTAGAAGGGGCCTCTTTTGAAGGGCAGCATGCGGCCATCGCGCGATCGGGTGCCTTCGACAAAAACGGTAATGTGCAATCCCTTCGCGAGCACGTGCGTGGCTGCGGCAACGCTTTCCTGCGCCGTTTCTACGCGTCCGTCGCGGTCCACCGGGACGAAGTCCGCAAGATGCAGGCCGGAGCCGAAGACTGGGATCTTGGTCAGCGAGCGCTTGAGAAAAGCCGAAGTTCGCCCCGGCAGCTTGGGAAACAGGCAAGGCGGATCGAGATTGGAGAGGTGGTTCGACATGAAGAGGCACGCCGCGTCCTTCGGCACAAGATCGAGGCCCGTGGCTTCGACGCGCACCCGCGCCAGCCATAAAGCCGCCCGCACAATCGTCATTGAAGCGTAGTAGAGAGCGCCGGCGCTGCGCGAAATCATCGCCCACGGGATGAGGACGAGCGCCGTCGGCGCGCCCAGCACGAGAATCGTTGCCAGAAACGCGAGGGAGGAGATCATAAGATCGCTCCGCATTCACGCCGTGAGCTTTTGGAGCCGCGCGGGAAGCTTCTCATAGATTCCATCGAAGCCGCCATTGGAGAGGATGGCCACGACGTCGCCGGATGCGAGTTTCGGCGCAATCGCGCCCACGATTGCGTCGGCTCCTGGATGCAACTCGGCCGCAATCCCCGCGGCATTCAGCGTACCGACCACTTCTTCCGGATGCAGCCGCTCGCTCTCGGGGATCCGCTCCTGCTGATAGACGCCGGCCAACACCACGCGGTCGGCCAGGCGCAGGCTTTGGATCAGGTCGCCTTCCAGCACCTTTCGTCGAAGGGTGTTCGAACGCGGCTCCAGCACCGCCCACAATCGCGACTGCGGGTATATCGATCGCAACGCGCGCAAAGTCTCGCGAATGGCCGTGGGGTGATGCGCGAAATCTTCGACGATCGTGATTCCGGCGACCTCGGCGCGCACTTCGAGCCGCCGTTTCACGCTCTTGAAGCTGGCCAGCGCCTCTCGAATCGCATCTTTCCCGATGCCCTGCCCCGCCGCCAACGCGGCCGCAGCCGTTGCGTTCAAAGCATTGTGCTCGCCGGCCATGCGCATTTCGAACTCGGACCACAACGCGTCTCCGCGCCAAAGTTCCCAGCGCGTTAAGCCGCCGACATGGCGAAAATTCGCAATCCGCCACTCGGCCGTCGGGCTGAATCCGTACCTCTCGACTCGGCAGAAAGCCTTCTCTACGCACTCGGTCACGTTGGCGCTGCCGTCGTAGGCCACGACGCGCCCGCGACGCGGAACCAGGTTCACCAGCCGCTTGAATGCCGTCTTCACCGCTTCGAGATCGGCGTAGATATCCGCATGATCGAACTCCACGTGCGTAAGGATCAGCGCATCGGGAAAGTAATGCAAAAACTTGGGCCCTTTGTCGAAGAACGCCGTATCGTATTCGTCACCCTCCACAATGAACGTGCGCGTGGGCCGCAACTGAAAGCTGGTTCCGAAGTTCTCCGCCACGCCGCCGATGAGGAACGAAGGCTCGAAAGCTGGCATTTCCCGTGCTGCGAACTGATAGATCCACGCCAGCACGCTCGTCGTGGTCGTTTTTCCATGCGTGCCCGCAACCACGAGCGACTCGCGCCCGCGAAGAAACTCGGCACGAAGCAGCGCAGCCATGGAGGTGAATGGGATGCGCTCGTCGAGCACGCGCTCCACTTCCGGATTGCCCCGCGAAAGTGCGTTGCCGATCACGACCAGATCCGGCCTTGGTTCGAGGTTCGATTCGCAGTACGGCTCCATCACCGGAATTCCCATCTCGCGCAACAGATCGCTCATGGGAGGGTACGCCGCCTTGTCCGATCCGGTGATGCGGTGACCCTGCAACTGCAGCAGCCCGGCGAGCGAGGCCATTGCCGTACCGCAGATGCCGCTCAGGTGAATGTGTTTGGGTTGCGTTGTTTTGCCGCTCATCGCACCACCGCCGGCTCCAGCAGGCGCAGTTCGGGCGGGTCTCGCGCAATCAGCTCCGCCTCTACGCCCAAGGTGAGCGTCACGTTTCCGCGCGAAACGTGACCGCTGCGAAGTCCAATGGCAACCGGACCGTCGAAATCTTCGAATGCACGCAATACCACCTGTTCAAGCAGGTTTTGCGCGGCTCCCGGCGAGGCACATTCGAGCATCTCGCCAAAGACGATTCCCTTCAACCCTTCGAGTTTTCCGGCGCAGCGCAAATGCCACAACATGCGGTCGATCTGATAGGGTTTTGCGCCGGTATCTTCCAGGAACAGCAACTTGCCTTCCGTGGCCGGCTCCCACGGCGTACCCAGCAGCGAAACCAGAATGGAAAGGCATCCGCCATAGAGAGTTCCGCTCGCCGCGCCGTCCTTCAACACGCGCAGGCCTTCGGCCTCGCCCACGCTGTACGGCTGGCCTTCGAGCGCCGCTTGCAAGCTGGCCAGATGGACTCCGTTCTTCGCTGCGAAATCCGCCGCTACCATGGGTCCGTGAAACGCGGGCAGCCCGAGGCGGTCAAGAAAGAGCAGTTGCGCGCCGGTCAGGTCGCTGTAAGCGAAAAACGGCTTGGGATGTGCGCGGATCAGCTCGAGGTCCAAATCACCGAGCAGGTAGTTGGAGCCGTAACCGCCGCGCAGGCACATCACCAGGCTGGTTTCCCCATCCGCGAAAGCCTTGTGGAGGTCGTCGAGACGCTGGCGAGACGTTCCGGCGAAGAAAAGCGGGCCGCGCAGGTGGCTATGCTCGCCCGCCTTGGGAGAGTAACCGGCTTCGCGCAGCGCCTCAAATCCGCTCAGGACGCGATCGGGGTTGGCAAAGGACGCCGGCGCCACCACGCTGACGCTTGCGCCCAGCGCTACCGCCGGCGGCTTGAGCGGTTGCAGCGCGCTCACCACGCCTCACCCACCGCGATCATCGCCGCCGGTCCGCTGAGTTTCAACTCTGTGCCCGCGCCGCACCATTCCACGGTCTGCTCGCCTCCGGGAGCAACGACCCGAAGCGGTGACTGGCATCCTTGGAAAGCGATCGCCGCCACCGCCGCCGCGCACGCACCCGTGCCGGATGAAAGGGTCGGTCCCACGCCGCGCTCGAAGATGCGGATTTCGATCTCCCGCAGATTTACGACGCGCAGAAACTCGACGTTGGTCCGATGGGGAAAGTCGGGAAGGACGCAGATCTTCTCCCCGATGGTTTGCCACGCGCTGCCATCGATTGAACAATCCGCATCGTTAACCCCAACGACGAAATGAGGATTGCCAATCGAGACTTCAACGCCCGAGATCGGCATGCCGCCGGAGAGTCTCACCGTCCGTGGCGCAAACTGCGGCGCGCCCATGCCGGCGCCGATCTCGATGGTGTTGATTCCGCCGGCTCCCACTTTTTCGACACGGCACACACGCGACCCCGCGTCGGTCTCGATGCGCATCTCGTCACCGGCGCGCGCGTCCATCTTGAGCGCCATCCAGGCGGCTACGCAGCGCGTACCGTTGCCGCTGATCTCGGCCTCCGATCCGTCGGCGTTCCGCAGCGAAATGTGGCCGGCGCAGATTCCGGTCCAGCGAAAAAACTCCACCCCATCGGCCCCCACCCCCGTGTTGCGCGCGCACAGGCGCCGCGCCAGCTCCGCGCGGTCATGGCCTGCGGCGTCTTCTTCGCTCACGATCAGGAAATCGTTGCCGCAGGCATGAGCCTTGGTGAACGGAATCAATCTTCCTCCGGATCGCGGAAGGTGAGCAGCGCGTCGATCTCCGGCTCGGCCAGCAGTTTGCCGTACAACTTCTCGTGTTCCTTCTTGGTAGCCGTTAATCCGAAACTCACGCGCCGAAGCTCGCCGATCGAGTCGCTCTCCACACCGTTCAGGCGCTCGCCCGCCTTATCCATGGCATCGAGGATCGACTCCAGCATGCGCGTCTGGTCGCGGCCGCGCGCTTCGTAGATTCGCGTGTAAGCCTTCAGGCTGGCCCGGCGCTCCAGAAAGCCGACCACTTGCAGGGCCGCAATCACGATGACGGCAGCCACCAGGGCCGCGGCATATAGGCCCGCGCCGCAGGCCATACCCACCGAGGCAACCACCCAGATGCTGGCCGCGCTGGTCAGGCCGCTGACGCGGCTGCGGTTGTGAAGAATGACGCCCGCGCCCAGGAATCCGATGCCCTGGACGATGTTCGACGCCACGCGGCCCTTGTCGGGATTGCTGTCGCCGGCCAGAACCGCCGAAAGCAGCGTGAAGAACGCGCTGCCCAGGCAAATGAGCAGGTTGGTGCGGACTCCGGCGGATTTGCGGCTGGCCTCGCGCTCCAGGCCGATCGCCGCGCCCAGCACGCAAGCGACCAACAGCCGGCCGACCGCGCCGTTCAAGACGCCGATCTGCTGCAGCGGGGTGAAGTAGAGCGGTTGCGCGAGGAGTGCCAGAGCCGCGTTCATCATGCCCGATGCTATCACCGCGCGGGCGCGCTTGTTGAGACCGAAGAATCGGAGACGTAAAGTGTCCCCGATGGCTGGCCGGGGGCCGTGAAGCGGTCAACTTCCCTGAGACCCATGGGATGTTCCTTCACGGCCTGAGCGATTTCGTCGCCATCGAACGCCAGCACCAACGCCGCGTGGGTTGCGGGCGCCGCCAGCGCCGCGCGATAGAACTCCTTGTCGCTTTCGTTGATCGTCTGGCGCAGCGGGATTCCGGTAAACGCGACGATCTGCGGATAACGGGATGTATCCATCAGCACCATGCCACCGGGCCGCGAGGCCAGCAGCGCGCGCATTGCTGCCGGAATGACTTGCAAGTAGTGCTGCCGCGCCGCGTAGTTCTTCTTGCCTTCGACGTAACAAAGAGGATGCTCGCGCAGCACCTGCCAGAAGTTCAGAACGATTGCGGCAAACAAGACCCCAGCCACAAGCGCAAACCAGCGCGGCTTGAAAGCTCGCACCACGGCGAAAACGAGATGCGCGGCGCAACCCAGACCGATCGCCAGCGCGGGCAATAGCTCCAGTCCGTAGCGCGTGTTGTACCAGGAGTGCGGCCACCACGGCGGAATGAAGATGGGCACCGAGGCGAAAGCCACGGCGTATGCATAGAACGGCACCGGCAGCCAAAGCAGCAGCGTCCAAAGGAAGCCGCGCGTGCGGGCGATCAGCCAGCCCCACGCCATGCCCAGCACGCTGAGCACAAGCAGCACATTGCCCAATGCCGCCGCTGCCGCGTCCAACTGGGAAACTCTCAGGAAGAAGAGCAGGCCGACCCAGGGGTTGTGCCAGCCGGGATGCGGCGGCCATCCCGCCGTCGTCCGCAATTCGATGACCTTTGCCGAATATGGCCCGCGCGCAAAGGTGAGCCAATCGCCAAAAACCGCTGCGTTGTACAGGAACCAGGCGATGGGCGCTGCAGCCAATGCTGCGCTCGCCCACCAGAAGGTGCGCGAGCGCAATCCGCCCCGG
>JASHTH010000650.1 GCA_030040655.1 Acidobacteriaceae bacterium
AGACATGTCGTTGAGGACCCCGGTGGTCGCGTCGACGGAACGATCTTTCTCCGGCTACATGAATTCCTAAACTGCCATAGCCGTCGGGTGGTGAGCGCGACATAACTATACACCCGCTTCGATTGCACGGAATCTCGTTTTTCGCGGAAAAACTCGGCCTCGCGGCTTTCACAGAGCGCTAGGGCAGTTTAAGAAATGGTGTGTCCCTTTGGAATGCTGCTCAAGGTCGGCGCTCCCTGCTGGTCGCGCCGACTTAGCGTCATAGCTTCGCCCTACGGTATTTCCTAGAACGCCATAGCGTACGGGCGGCAATCACGTCACCGGATGCGCGGGGCTAGGTACGCGGCGATCTTTCCAGCGCAGGATGCGCGATTCCATGCCGTACCAAAGTCCGTAGGCGATGCCGAAACTGAGCACCAGCCCCGCCAGGACAGAGACGACGGCGCCCACGCGCACCGAGAGTCCCAAGCGAACGACCGATTCTTCGCCGATGAAGCGCAGCGGATAGTGAAACAGGTACAAACTATAACTGACCATGCCGACCGACCGCAGCCAGCGCGCGCGAAAGGCTCGCACCCAGAGCTGATTACCTCCGGAGCGGCGCACCAGCGCATGAATCACGATGGCGAAGCTGAAGTCGGCCAGCAGAAGGCCCAGGGTAGTCACCAGCACGCTGGTCCGGTCGCCGGCGGTGAAAAGCCAGAAGATCGCGGCGAGGGGAAGCACCACGAAGCCGAGCCGGTCAAAGAGCTTGTCAACGCGGAGCCATTTCTCCGGCGCGCGGCGTCGCTCATAAATGAGCAGGGCGACTGCCGAGCCGTAGGCCAGCCCGTCCATGCGGCAATAAAACGTGTAGAGCTCGGGAAACTGCGGCGAATGGAAATGCCAGCGCAGCAGCGGCGCGGCGACCATCATTCCCAGCAGGATGAGAGCGAAGCTTTTTTGCGAGGTGTAGCGAACCACCGGCGCCCAGATTGTGTAGTAAATCTCCTCGACGGAAAGCGACCACAACACAACCAGGCCGAGCACCACGCCGATGGGCACCGGCAGCGGGTACGCGCTGAGCTGTGGCGGCTGGCCGACGAAAAGGCTGCTGTAGTAGAAGACGAATCGCAGCCAGAGATCCGGCGTTCCCGGCTTGCCCATGGCGACGGAGATGACGAGGTAAACCGCCAGCCCGAGAAAGTAGGGAGGAAAAATGCGCAGCGCGCGGCGCGCATAAAAGACTTTGAAATAATGCTCCTTCTCGCGCAGTTCGAGCAAAATGCCGGTGATCAAAAATCCGGAGAGAACAAAGAAGAGATCGACGCCCAGCCAGCCATAGTGGGAGCCGACTTCCGGCAGCCATGCCATGTAGTGTTCGCTGAGGACGGCGAGCACGGCGATGCCGCGCAACCCGTCCAGCTCCCTGATGCGCATTCTCGGTTCGCGTGCCTCCGGGGTGAAAGAACGATTGTCGCAGATCGGGGCTGCAGCGGCCGGGTCATCCGTAGTGGTCTAGTTTCCTAAGGTGCCAGGCAGTGTCCGACGAATCGAAAGCGCTGCAGATCAGATCCGAAAAGCTGACCTCAGGGGCTCGTGCAGTTTAGGAAGTAGTGTGTCCGCTTGGTTGCCGCTCAAGGTTGCGGCTCCCTGTTGGTCGCGTCGACTTGGCATTTCTTCTCCGGCTAGATGATTTCCTATACTGCCACGCGCCCCGTTTTTCTAAGCGCACTTCTCGGCACGACGGAAGTCGTGCCCTGTTACAAAGCATCCCACTGCGGATTCGTCAGACACTGCGTATGGTCCGCGATTCTTTTTTGAAGCAAGGGATCTACGGGCTGAATCCCGTACCGTTTAACCCACTGCGCAATCATCTCGCGGCGGACGTGGGCTTCAATTTGGCGACGGTCTGCTCGATGTGCCCGCAAAACGTGACCCAGTTCAGCTCCTTCTCGTAGGCTTCTCGCGCCATCCAGGCCACCTGTTCGTATCGCGCGCGGTCGCGGTAGAGATCGACGGCCCAGTCGGCATATGCGCTCACCGGAGCATCGAGCGGCGGCGCAATGCCCCAGCTTCCCTTGATGGCGTCGCGTACGCCCCCGGTATCGGCGGCCATGACCGGCAAGCCGAAAGCCGCCGCCTCGGCAAAGACGATGCCGAAGGCTTCGGCGCGCGTGGGAACCAGGAGGAAGTCGCAGAACTCCTGCAACTCGCGCAGCTCGCGCGCTTCGCCGGCCACGTCCTTGCGCAGCCTTCCGTGGCGCCGCACGAAAGCGGGGACGTTGCCCTCCGGCTCGCAGCCGGCGACGTGCAGCTCGACCGCGATGCCGCGCCGCTCGATTTCGGCAGCGACGGCGACGGCGATCTCTCCGCCCTTTCGCAGCCACTCCACGCCAACGAAGAGGAGCTTCATGGGCTCTTTGCCGCGGCGGCGAAGATAGGCGGCGACATCCTCGCGGTTCGGTGCATGGGGAATGCTGGCGCCGAGGGGAGCAATGCTGATCTTCTCCGGCGGCACGCCGAAGTCCTTCATGGCGCTGTCGGCGGCCCAGTGCGAGCAGTAGACGATATGCGCGCAGCGGGCGAGACCCATCCCGTCGAGCTCCATGCCGCCGCGGAGGGTTTCCTCCGCGAGGAGGACTCTTTCGAGCCCGGGATAGTAGTCGAGAAGCAGAAGCCAGGTTGCATCGTGAATCAGGATGACCGGACTGGAAGACTCTACGAACGCCGCATCGGGCGGATAGGCGACGAGAACCGCGTCAACCTTGCCCAGCGCGGCGAGCCTCCGGTTGCCATCGGCGGCCCTGCCGCGAATCACGCTCGGGTCGCGATTGACCAGGTACCGCCGCTTGCGCGCGTAGAGGTAGAACCATCCCTTGATCCGCGCGCGCAACGGGAGGTGCGGCTGGAGCTGGTCAATCGCCGCGACGTCGTGGCCGAGGCCGCGCAGAGTGCGCAAGATATTCAATGGAATCCCCGACCACAATGCTTCGGACTCGAGGATTCCGTGATGAAGAAAAGCGAATCTCATCGGGTAACTGCCAGCTTGATTCGATGTACGCCGCAAGCTACGACTTGCGATAGAAGCGGCCCAGCAGCGCGGCCAGACCGCAGTGCAACCGCTTGTGCTTGAGCTCCCAGCGGGAGTAGATCTTGATTGGCCCATCGGCGCATTGCAGGAAGTGCTTATCGCCGTTCGTTGGCGGTGAACCTTGAAGCAACGACAAGAGGAACTTTTTCCGCCATGGCTTGGGCACGGCCACCGAGTGATACATGGTAAAGCCGCTGCCGGTGAATCCCATGCCTTCCGTTCCGATGGTAGAGAACGGCGTGTCCGCATACATAGAGGCGATGTTCAGCGTGTCCTGATCGACGGTGTAAAAGACCTGTGAGCGGTCGCCCTTCTGGAACTGGCCCGGCGTGACGCCGTTGCGGTTGGCCACGCGGATGGCGCCGATCCACTGATCGAGGAAAGCGCGATGGGCAATGTCGAGCCCGACAAAGCCGCTGTTATAGTAGCGCTCCTGAGCGCGGCGAGGCTCGCCCCATCCGGCTTCGCCCGCCATGCGCATCCACTCGCAACGGAAGGGATGGCGCGAAGGCATGGTGCTCATGGTGATGTCCTGGCAGAGGCAGACCCCATGGCGCACCCACATCTCGAAGAAACTCCAGGAGCAGCGGACGGTGATATCGGGATCGAAGTACCAGAGGGAGCGGGTGGCGATGCCGCTCTCGATGGTGCGCACCAGAAACTCCGGTTTGAATTGACCGAAATGCCGTTCTCCCTCGATCGTCTCGAAGCCCACTTTGGCCTCGCCGAGCTCGAACAGTCCGTCGTCGCGGCGTTTCAACTGGCCGGTCCATTTCGGCAGCTCGCCGCGGCAACCGACCCAGAAAAGCCCCTTGAAACCTCCGCGAACGATGGAGTTGATGAGCGCTCCGACCCCGAGGTAGAAATCTCCTTCATAGAGCGTGCAGATCACCTGCTCGTTCGCGATGCCGGAGCCGGGGGACGGCGAGCTTGGCTCACCCATGCAACTCTCCTTCGATTTCGGGGGCCAGTTCGGGTTCGAGACCCACGATGGGCCGCGGGCCGTGCAGGAACCCGTAAAATGCGCAGAGAATATTCACCACCAGCGATGCGGCCGCGGAGACGATGTTGAACATCAGCGCCTGTCTTACCGTTCCCAGATTGCCTGTGAATAGATAAAGTACCTGCACGATCAGCGTGAGCGTGATGACAGTCAGATTGTTCCACCAGTATACGAAGCGGCGCGATGAGTGAATGACGAACATGCTTCCGCTCAGGTAGCGAATGGAGCTGCCCATGAGGAGGAGCAAAACCTCGTAGCGCAGGTTGGAGTATTTGGGCCCGAGCACCCAAAGAAAGAGACCGGGAAACCAGCGGCCCAGCGCGACGACGGCCACGCAAGCGCTGCCGATGGTCGTAACCGCAGCGAGATAGTTCGCTCTTAGACGGCTCCGCGGCAGGCGGGCGAAGTAGGGCTCCAGCAGTATGGGATTCACCTGCGCGAAGATGACGAAGATCTGCCCCAGCCGGCTCAGGGCTCCTACATCGGCAACCGCGACGGTGAAGCCGAAGACGGTGACGAGAAGCTGCGGAATCTGGCCTTGGATGGCGTAGAAGATCACGTTGGGCGTCTGCGGCAACACCAGCTGCACGATAGCCTTGCGCTTTTGCGCCGTGCTTCGGCCCGCAACTCCGAGCAGCCGGCGGGCCCTGAAGTAGTAGGACCCGGCGACAAAGACGATTCCGGCGACGTTGAAGCCGATCGCCCACCAGACGTTGAGCCGGCGGGCGGCCCAAAAAATGACCAGCAGCGCCAGCGTGCCCAGGCTGGAGATCATTTGCGCGCGATACCATCGCGGACGGTCGCGCCGGATGATCAACACAACGCCGTACGCTCCGCTCACGCGAGC
>JASHTH010000651.1 GCA_030040655.1 Acidobacteriaceae bacterium
AGCGAGAAGCTCAGGACAATATGATCTTCGGGCGAGAGCCGAGGCTGTGGCATGGAACCCATCCGTGCGATGTCTTGACCTGAGGGCATTCATTCTAAGACGGGGACTCCTGCCGCGGCCAAGCCTTTCAACCTGAGTCATCTGCTGCGCATGGATGTTCGCTGCAATTGGCCGGCATTTTCGCGAATTGGGGGTGAATCGCCGCCAATACTTCCCTTTGCCGGCGCTTCGCCAAGGCTTGCCCGGTTCGACTCCCCGGCGCACTCGAAACTTCCCCATTGGCGGCAACCTGACCGGAATCCGTCAGAGCCTCGGCAATCGCTCGATTGTTGTGTCGCCTAAACCTTGGCTTTTCCGAACCAACGTGGGACTCGGTTCTTGTATTGAAGATAGGAATCACCGAATTCCGCTTCCAAATCGCGTTCCTCCCGCGGCACAAGGCTCAAGATCGCGACCAGACACCAGAGCAACCATACGAAGAGGACACTGATGCTGCCAAAAAAGAGAGCCCATCCGAGCCAGATTCCTAGGTAAGCGATATATATATAGGATTCCGGGTGAATCTGTAGGGACCCCGCACTATAAGAACTGAGGGAGTCTCTATGAATCGTTCAGTGGGCCACCACTTCCAGGCATAGATCCAAATCAAAAGTGCGGTTGCGACGGTAACTGGGATCAGACCAAAGCGGTTCCATATACCCGGGGATGATCCACCTGCCCATCCGTAACGGGACGTCAGGGTGGAGATCGCCCACGGAAGCACTCCGTGCACCAGCGGAACCACGATGAGCCAAAAGACTAAGGGAAGCCACCAACGGAAAAGCCGCATCCTCCACCTCACCCCCAGCGGGGTTGATCTTCCCAACACGATACGCCGACGATGCCTCCCGAAGTGCCACGCCTACCGTGGGCAAAGTGTTCGTTGCAACTTGGGGAGCGAATCGACGCCAATTCCGAAGATTCGGAGGGCCGGTTCGGAACGGAGTCCAAACTTCCCAGTTGCCCACAATCCTTCCGGGACCTTGAGAACGAGACTCGATTCAGGCTAGATCCGTGCTTCGCTCGAATCAATAGTTGGAAGCTTCGGAGGAGCCTGTCATTCGCCGGCCGGGGTTATTGTGTCGGATTGCTGCCTTCTATGATTTCTGACGGCTCTACGCCAGAGCGGAGACCTTTTCCGGTCGCGGTCAAATTGGTGTTGCTGAGAGGCAGCAGAGCCTGGCGGCCTGAGGCCGTCGTTCAAGTTGTGCGGTTCCATTCAGGAGCAGATTGCCATTTCCTCTGAACCAATTCCTACGAGCTCTGCGCTTTGGAGAGCAGAGGAGAAAGACAACCATGCCTTTCAGCTCCTGCAGTCGATTGGTTTCCTCGGCACTGTCTACCACGACGCGCTGATCAAGGCGGGATGGGATGTGGATCAGGCAGCGCGGGACCAGCCAATCATCGCTCACTACAGCAAGAAAGGACGCAACCTCTGGGCCTATGTTACCCTGGGAGGAGATAACTATTCGATAACGGTCGGTAAAGAAGGCGCTTCCAAACAACTCAAGCGCAGCCTGGCGACGGATTGTCATGTGGCGCTTTATGGCGCGCTCTTCGACTTCAACAAGTCAACATTGCAGCCGGCGTCGGATGGGGTTCTCCAGCAGGTGGCCGCGCTGATGGCGGCAAATCCGGCGCTGAAGATCGAGGTCCAGGGGCATACCGACAATATGGGTGGCGACGCTTACAACCAGAGTCTCTCGGAAGCGCGTGCGCGCTCAGTGATGAGCTGGCTCAGCGCACACGGGGTTGCCGCAGAGCGAATGACCGCCAAGGGCTTTGGCAAGACCGTGCCCGTGGCGGACAACAGCACAGACGATGGGAGGGCGAAGAACCGCCGCGTCGAGATCGCCGATCCCAATTGCAAGCGGCATTAAAGCCTTATCGAAACCCAGTAGTTCGAACAGTTCCTTTGAAGTTACATACAAATCCAGTACCGGAACAACGGATCAACCAAAAATGACACATCAGGAGGAAATACCTATTATGAAGACCGCAACGATTTTCACCGCATTCGCCGCCCTTGCATTGTTGGCCGCCGCCTCCCTGCAGGCCCAAACCGTCACCGGAAGCGGCGATGCCGTCGATGGACTCAGATCCTCCGATGCCGGCCTGAATGCTTCTGGAGCGGCTCAGGATGCTCCTGACGCAACCAAGCCGGTTGCCGGGAGTTACGCCTGCATCGCGGGCGGCAGCCTGGAAATCGGTGGCAAGGCCATTGTAATTTCGGATCAGCTGCTGGCAACAGGAAGCGCCCCACCGGCTTACTCCGAGGAGAAGTTGGCGGAGAGTTTCAAGAAGACCGTTGCGCTGCCGGAACACCTTTCGCTGAGCTTGTCGGCAGGCCCATCCGCTGACGTCGCCGTCTCGCCAGGTCTCGAAGGCGGCACTGTAATCGCGACGGCCGGCAGCGCCATTCGGTCGGCATCGGCCGTGGTGACTGACCCGCTTATAGCAGAAGACGTGCTGAAGGTGAGCGCAAACGAGATCGAATCCACCGCGACGTTCGTCAAATCGGGGGCAAAACCGGACGCCAGCGGAACGACCACTCTGGCTGGACTCAAAATCGATCTGAGCCTGTTGGGTCTCGGTGTCCATGAGTACAGTGGCTCGCCAAAGCCGAACACAGTGCTTTACAAGTCGACAGATGGCTCTGTGAAGATCTATCTAAACCGTCAGATTACGGCTGTTTCTGCCGCGGCCGACCACTCCGATGCCTCCACCGCGACGAGCATCACGGTCTACGCGGTCGATGTGCACCTGACCGATGCGCGCATCGCGGGCCTGAGCATCTCGGGAGATATTGAGATCGGAATTAGCTACGCGGAATGATGCGGCCTCCGGTTCACCCGCTGCGCATCCTGCCGGAAGACAAGACGGTCATCACGCCAGCGGCCGGGGCGCATGGCGACGATCTGTTTGGTCC
>JASHTH010000652.1 GCA_030040655.1 Acidobacteriaceae bacterium
AGCGCCGCCCCGACGCGCGTCATCAACGTTCCCAACAGCAGGCTGCCGAGCGCTCCCACGGCAACCGCGGCGGCGAGGCTCGGCCTTGGCAAAGGCTCGACGCGCACCGCACCCTCTGCGCGCACGCCGCGCCACCAGTGCCACCAGCCGTAGAGCGTAAAGGCCACGAAGAAGAGCTGCAGCAGGGCATCGGAGAACAATCGGGCCTGAAAGAACACAACGAGATAAAGAAAGTCTGCCGCCAGAGTGACCGGCCAGCAGATAAGCAGGCGCCGCGTGGTGAGCCAAATGCCCGCGGCCGTGGTAAGGAACCCCGCGATCTCCAGCCAGTGGGCGGCGAAGTAATTCGCGATCGTGCTCATTGGAGTGCGGCTCTCCGCGCTTCGCTTGGCGCATCGGCCCATCGGCGCAGTCGATCCAGGAGTTTCTCGCCGGCGCGGCTTCGGAACCAGTGCGCGTGACCGACCAGGTAATCGGGGACCGCCATGCGCGCCTGTCCCCTCGAGCGCAGTACGCCGAGAAAATAATCGGCCTCGGTGAGCGCAAACTCAGCGTGGCAGAGCGCCGTCATGGGCGCAAGCGCCGCTGCTTCCTCGTCGCAGAGCGGGCGAACGGAATCGTATCCGGCAAGCAGCGCGTCGAGATCGTCCAGATGAACGGGCACATCCCCAAAACGCTCCGGATTCTCCACTAGCGCAAGCCATTCGACGATGTTGCGCTCGATCGTGTGCGCAATGTCGTGGACCGCGTTGGTGCGGTCGGCGAGCCCAAAGTCGATGATTGCGACGGCTTGGGCGTGCGCGCTTGTGCCGCTCCAAAACAGGTTTGAGGCGTGCAGGTCATTGTGCGTCCACAGCGGTGCGAGCGCGGGCAACAAGGGCTTGAGCTCGGCATGAAACGGAGCCAGCAGATCGAGAGCTTCAACGCAGGCTGCGTGGATCGATGCATCGCAATCCAAGGCCGGACGAGCGGAAAGATAGTTTTTTATCGCCAACGCCGGATTCGAGTCGGCAAAGATCGTGAAACTCGCCACCAGCGGACGTGGCTTTCGCGCCGCAGCCGCGTATCCCCGCGCTGCGCGATGCAAGCCGGCCAATGCCCGGCCTGCGGAATGCGCGTGGTGCACGGAGCGGAAAGGGGTCCATGAAATCGCATCCTCGTAAAGATCGACGGCTTCGGGCGCTTCGTGAACTTCATACGTCCAATCGCCGGTCTCGATCGCTGTATCGCCGGAAGCTGCTGCCAGGACGCGCGGCACGGGCGCGCCGGCGCTTCGCAGATGCTCGATGAATCGATGTTCCTCCATCAATCCCTCGCGGTCCCGCACTAGCCGGTGGTGACGCTTGACGAAGACTCTCCTGCCCCGCGTGCGTACAACGCCTGCCGCCGAAAACGGCCGCGGGCTCACGGAGAGAATCTCGCGCGGCTCGCCGCAGCAAGGCAATCGATCGAGCAGCGTGCGCACTTCGTCGCGCGTCAGCGGCGGCCAATCCGGCTCGACCAGCTTGCCATCCAGTCCATGCGCTTTGGCCGTTGCGTTCATTGCAAAAAGTCTTTCTACTCTTCGAGGATCTAAAAAACGTAGTGCGCGGAAAGTCGTACCGTCGTTGGCGCACCCAGATGAATGAAAGTGTCGCCGTAACTTGCGCCGGTATCTTTCCAGTAGCGCTTGTCGAGAATGTTGTCAGCGTAGAGGCGCAGCGTCACGCGGCCGTTCTCGCCGCCGGGCGTGTAGCGTGCGCCCAGATTGAAAAGGTTGTAGCCGCCCACGCTCACGCGGTCGTCGCGCGTGGCCTCTTTGCGGCTCGTATAGCTCCAGCCGGGCATCAGATGCAGCCCGCGCGCGTGCGCAACAAGCACATCGGCAAAAAAGGCTGTGTGCAGCCGCGGCAAGTTGATCACCTGCCGGTTGTCGAACGCCGGCGTCCCTGTATCGCTCGAAATGCCGCGAATCCACGCTGCCGATGCATTGAGCTGCAGCCAATTCAGCGTCTTGCCCGCGGCGCCGAATTCCAAACCGTCGTGCGTCTCACGCCCCTCGGCCTCGAAACACAGATCGCCTGGCTGCACGCTGCCGCCGGTCACAAGATTGCTCGTGCAGAAGCTGTTGGCGGCCTCGATCACTTTGGGGTAGAAGAACGGCTGGCGCATGCGGAAGAAATCGCCGCTGAGCAAAATGCCGTGCTCGTACTTTGCGCCTGTTTCAAACTGGCGCGTGAGGAACGGCGTCAGATACAGGTTCGCATTGTCGACCCACCAGGGCGCTTGCGGTCCCAGCGATAAGAGCGATCCATAATTGGCGTAGAACGTAAGCGGGCGATTGGCGGGCTGCCCTGTCCCGCCGTCTGGCGTGTAGGTCGCGGCATACTGCGGCAGCCAAAGCGAACGTGGCTGCGCGTAGTTGAAGTCGCTCACGCGAGCGTAGCGGCCGCCGGCGACCAGATCGAATCCGCGCGGCAATTCGGCGCGGTCCTGTACGATGCCGGAAGTCTGGTGATCGAAGTCGGCCAGCGTCGATGGGCTCGGATGTTGATAGGGGCTCTCCGTCGCATACGCGATATCGGGCTTATAGATATTCTCGACTCCGAGCGGCGCGTCGACGATATCGGGGGACAGGTCAACCATGCGATGAAAGATCTCGCCGCCGCCGACCAGGTGATTCCGGATCGCGCCGACTTTCGCCACGCCATTCACGAGCGCTTCGCCCACCGAATCGATGCGCAGCTCTTCGGGACTGCGGTAGTCGTAGATTTCGTAGCTGCCGTCGGGACAAAAGAAATAGATCGGCGCGTTGGGGCAGAGCGAATTGCCGTTGGCGTCAAGCGCCGCGCCGTAGGGCCAGATCACGTTGTCGTCGATGAGCGAACGGCTGTAGGAGCCTGTGAGATAGGCGTGCCAATCCGCAGTCAGCGTACGGTCGAGCCGCGCGCCCGCGTTGAAAGTGTCGAAGGTATTGGGCTTCGACCACGCCTGGTCGCCGAGCATCACATCCGGCGACATGTGCGCCGGCACGACGGTTCCGCCCAGGAGCTGATATCCGGCCACGGAGCGCTGAATGCGATGCTGATATTCGAAATCCGTCTTAAGGAACGTTGCGGAATCGAGCTTCCAGTCGCCGCGGGCTGCGCCCACGCCGCGCCAGCCGTCGGTGCTCTCGACGTAGGGATGCATCTCTTCGCCGGCCAGGTTGAATCGCAGCCCCGAACCCGCGCCCCGGCCGAACAACTGCCCCAGATCGAGCGCTCCGTACGAGCTGCCGCGATGATCGGTCGCAAGATCGAACGCTCGAATCGTAAGAGCCGGCTTAGTGACGTAGTTGATCACGCCGCCGGCGGAGGTCACTCCGCTCTCCACGCCGGCAATGCCGTTGAGAAACTCGATACGCTGCTTGTTTTCCAGAGGCACGTCCTGCTCGCCGGCAATGGTCAGACCATTGATCTCGAGACCGGTCGCGAGATCGATGGGAAAGCCGCGAATCTCGTAGTCGCCATAATAGCCGAC
>JASHTH010000084.1 GCA_030040655.1 Acidobacteriaceae bacterium
GGAAAGCAGCTGACACCGCGCGGAGTGGGCATTGTGAATCCCGCGTTCGATATCACTCCGGCCAAATATGTCACGGCGGTGATTACCGAACGTGGAGTCTTGCGGCCACCCTACTCGGAGTCGCTGCGCCAAACGGAGTTGGTGGGAACAACGTGAAGAGGCTGGGAACGAGCCGGGAATCTCAGTCTTTCATTCAATTGGTGCATGTTCGGCACGGGCGAAAACGCAGGCCCACCCTTTCGCCAAAACCGGGCGAACAAGGTGGGCAACCAACTTCATGAGGTTTCGCGGGCCGCAACCCTGAGCATTTCATCTCCTTCGGCGGGTCAAAGGCCCATAGAGGCGCGGCGAACGATCACCCCAACAAAGCCACACCAGCTTGCTGGGGACCCGATAAGTTCTGCCCTTTCACCGCGATAACTTATCCGGAGACTTCCTATGGGGATCCGGTCTTCGGCGGCAAGAGCGCCGATCTCAATTCGACGGTTGTCTTGGAATTCCGGGTGAGTTAGTCTGTAATCAGCCTTCGCAAAGAGCTTCTTCGCAGCAGAGCTCCAAGGGGGAATCCATGGCGAAGCGCTTTCCACGGCGAGACGCTCTCCGTTTCGGCCTGGCCGCTGCGATTTGCGGCGTTTCGCGCCGCGGATGGGGCGACCCAATGGGGACGCGCATCCCTCCTCCGCCCCCTCCCGATCCGGACCAAGGCTGGGCGCAGCTACCATCCATCCTGGCGCAGATCGTGCCGCCGACATTCCCCGACCGCGACTTCGTCATCACCGACTACGGCACGTCGGCCTCGGACGTCAACCCCGCGCTGAATGCGGCGATTCGCGCCTGCAACCAGGCGGGCGGCGGGCGCGTGGTAGTGCCTGCCGGGGAATGGATATCCAAGGGACCCATTCATCTGCTCAGTAACGTCAATCTGTATCTTGAAGCCAATGCGACCATCCTCTTTGCATTCGAACCCAGCGCCTACCTCCCGGTTCAACTGGTGCGCTGGCAGGGCATACGCTGCTACAACTACTCTCCCTTGATCTACGCCTACCGGCAGGAAAACATCGCCGTCACCGGATCGGGATTGATTAACGGCAGCGGCTACCTATGGGCTCCGTGGGCCAATAAGGTCACGGCCTCTTGGGCGATTCTGCTCGAGCAGGCCAAAGAGGGTGTCCCGGTCGAGCAGCGCGTCTTCGGAACCGGCTATCACATGCGGCCCACCTTGTTTGAACCCTACGCTTGCGAAAACATCCTGGTGCAGGGCATTACGTTCTGGGGCAGCCCCTTCTGGACCATGCATCCGACCTTCTGCACCAATGTGACGATTCAGGAAGTCACGGTGATCCCCGGCGAGTTGAACGACGACGGCTGCGATCCAGATTCTTGCCTGAACGTCCTGATCGAGGGATGCAACTTCACGACGGTGGACGACAATGTGTCGATCAAGGCAGGCCTCAATCCCGACGCCGACGGCCTGCCGGGCTGCGAAAACATCGTGATCCAAAACTGCAATTGCCTGCGCTCCGATTGGAGCGGTCTTACCTTAGGCACCGATATGGGCGGCGGCATTCGCAACGTATTCATCCAGAACTGCTCGGTCACCGATTGCATCAATGCGCATTTCATCAAGGGTCACGCCAACTTTGGCGGGCTTGTGGAGAATGTCTATATCCGTTCCAACCAGGTCGGCACGTGCGAAAGCCTGCTGGCGTTGGTGCCCGACTCAATCTCCGGGGTGGAAACGTTTGGACCGCCGATTTATTCCAACATCAACATGCAGGACGTGACCTGCGTCAAGTCGAATGGCCCGGTGTTCTTCTTCGACGGAAACCCTCGGCTGCCGATCGACGAGGTCTATTTGGACAACATCGACGTTCAGCACGCCAAGTCCGTTGCGTCGATCGAAAACACGACGAATCTCACGGCCGACGACATCGTCGTCAACGGAAACCCGGTCTATCTCGGCTAGCGAGGAGGCATTTGAGCGACCCGAGGAATCTCCTCTGTCCCGACGCATCCGGCAAGGGTTCCGAGGAAGGGCGATCCCGGCGATTCGCCCTAGGGCAGTTTAGGAAACCGTGTTCCCGTACGGACGTTGCCCAAGGTCACCGCTCCCGATTGGTCGCGCCGACCCGGTGATTTTTCTCCCGGCAACATTGTTTCCCAAACTGCCGTAGGCTGAGCCGATTGGGCGCACCCGTGTTCCGCGCGGTTGCGCCATCCTTTTGCCGCGCGGAGTCTCGCCTGCGATACATTGAAGTTTGGTGCTTCCCCGCCCTGCCATCTTCCGCTTGCGACGCCATTCGGTGCTTCGCGCCATCGTTCTCGCTCTCGCTGCGCTCGCGATCAGTTTGCGCATGGCAGGCTTTCCCCGCATCGACCGTCTGCATTCCTCCACCTGGCAGATTCTGCCCGCGCTGGCTACCTGCTGGGCACTGGGAGAAGCGGTGCGTTGCTGCGGCGGCCGATGGAACCTCTATCACGCCGGCGTGGTGATCCTGCTTTGGGCCGATCTAATGATCCTTACGCTGGCGATCGTCCTTTGCATCTATCCGTAGGCTCCTCGGAACCACGCGGTTGGCGAATCCAATGGCGCGCCGTTGCGACTGCCTGCCGCTGCGCCCCGTTTAAGCCATGTACGATGTTTCACAAGCCGAAGCTCGGCGAACTGCGCGGCGGCTCGATCGCCCGCAAGTTCGATCGGAGGAAGAGATGCTGAAAGGATTTCGCGACTTCATTCTGCGTGGGAACGTAGTCGACCTGGCTGTCGCCGTCATCATCGGCGCCGCGTTCAACGCCATTGTCAACTCCATGGTGAAAGACGTGCTCACCCAGTTCATCGCGGCCGTGGTCGGTAAGCCCGATTTCAGCGGCGTGGTGATCAAGATTCACGGCAGCCCCATCTACATCGGCAATTTTCTCAACGCCACCATCTCGTTTCTGATCGTGGCCAGTGTGGTCTATTTCGCCGTAGTGCTGCCGCTGAACACACTCCTCGCCAGAATCAAGGGCCCTGCTCCGGCGCCTCCGCCGCCACCTGCGGTGAAGACCTGCCCGGAATGCCTGAGTGAGATTCCTCAGGCCGCCAAGCGCTGCGCGCACTGCACGCAGCCGGTAGCGTAGACGAGGGCATTCGTCCCGGAGGTGCGAGAGGCGAATTGCCCATGACAGGCGAAGCGCAGTCCGGGGAACGCGAAGACGCGAGAGGAGACACAGCCCCGCAGGGGCGGCGCAAACCCGCTCTGTACTTCGCAATCATGTCATCATCCCGCGATCCGCAACCCCTGCCTCGCCTGTGGTGTAAGCTGTGGCTTGATTCAAAGTTCCGAGCCGGTAGCGCTACGGAATCCCTCGACATCAGCTTCCCATGCTCTTCGCAAAAGGTTTCCAAATGACGTTCTCCAAGCTGCTTGGCTTCCTTCTGGTTGCTGCTAATGCTCCCTTTGGCCGCCTCGCTCCGCAATCGGCGCCGCCTTCGGTTTTCGGCTACTCCGACTTCTCCGCGGAAGCGAAGATCGAGCAGGAATTCCTTTCCGTTCCCGACGCCAAGCTCGCCGGCGAAGAGCTCAAGACCCTCACTTCCGCGCCGCACATGGCTGCCACTCCCGAAGATCACAAGACCGCGGATTACGTCGCGCAGAAGTTCCGCGCCGCCGGCCTCGAGACCGAAATTGTTCCCTATCGCGTGCTGCTCAACTGGCCCAAGGTCGTCAGGGTCGAGGCGTATGGCGCCAACGGCGGGCAGCTGATGACCGGCCCCACGCGCGAACACGTCGACGGCGATCCGTACCAGGACGACCCCCGAGTGGTGATGCCCTTCAACGGCTCTTCTGGTTCCGGCGACGTTACGGGTGAAGTGGTCTACGCCAACTACGGCCGCCTGGAAGACTTCAACGAGCTCGCCGCGCAGCACATCGACCTGCACGGCAAGATTGTGATTGCGCGCTATGGCGGCAACTTCCGCGGCGTGAAGGTCTTCATCGCCGAGCAGCGCGGCGCGGCCGGCGTGCTCATCTACTCCGACCCACAGGATGACGGCTATTACAAGGGCGATCCCTGGCCCGACGGCCCCTGGCGGCCGGAAACCGGAGTGCAACGCGGCTCGGTGCAGTATCTCTTCCGCTATCCCGGCGATCCGCAGACCCCCGGCGTTGCTTCCACGCCCGACCTGCCGGATTCCGCCCGCGAGCCCGCCGACAACACGGGCGACCAGCCGCACATCGTCTCGATTCCGCTCAGCTACCACGACGCCGCGCCTATTCTGCAGGCGCTCAAAGGCCCCGGTGTGCCGCAGGGCTGGCAGGGCGCTCTGTCGTTCCGCTATCACCTCGGCCCCGGCGGCGTGAAGGTGCATCTGGTTAGCCAGCAGGACTACCAGGTGCGAACGATTTGGGACGTGATCGGCAAGATCAAAGGATCTCAGTTACCCGACGAGTGGGTCGTCACCGGCAATCACCGCGACGCGTGGGTCTACGGCGCGGTCGATCCCAACAGCGGCACGGCGGCCATGCTCGAAGAAGTGCACGGCGTAGGCGCGCTGCTCAGGCAGGGTTGGCGGCCGAAGCGCTCCATGCTCTTTTGCAGTTGGGACGCCGAGGAAGAAGGCCTCATCGGCTCGACCGAATGGGTAGAACAGTACGCCAAGCCGCTGGAAAACGCGGTCGCCTATTTCAACGTCGACGTCGCCGTCTCCGGCCCGGATTTCTCCGCCGCGGCCGTTCCTTCGCTCAAACAGTTTATCCGCGAGCTGACGCGCGACGTGCCCAGCCCGAAAGGCGACACGGTTTACGAACAATGGAAGAGGAACCGTGCTGCGGCGGATGAGCACCGCGGCTCCAATGCGCCGCCGATGGACAACAACGACGTCCACGTCGGCGACCTCGGCTCAGGCTCCGACTTCACGCCCTTTCTGCAGCACGTCGGCGTGCCTTCAACCGACATCGGCTCCGGCGGGCCCTACGGCGTCTATCACTCAGCTTTCGATGACTTCGCCTGGTTCACGGCCAACGCCGATCCGCGCTTTGTCTATTTGCAGGAGATGGCGCGCGTACTCGGCCTGGAAGGCATCCGCATGGCCGACACCGACGTGCTGCCCTACGATTATGTGACCTACGCGCGCGAGATCGCGGCTTACCTCGAGGGTGCACAGAAAAAGGCTGTGGATCTAAAGCTGAGCTCGCTGGATTTCGGCCCCGCGCACGAAGCCGCTTCGCGCTTTCTGGCCGCCGCCGAAAAAGCGCATGCCCTGCAGGCAGCGCCGCAAGGCGACCCGGCTGCGTTGAATCGAGCCCTTCGCCAGACCGAAGCCGATTTCATCTCAGCCACGGGCCTTCCCAACCGTCCCTGGTACAAGCACCTGATCTATGCGCCGGGCGAATACACCGGGTACGCGGCTGTCGTCATTCCCGGCGTGAACGAAGCGATCGACGCGCACGACGAAGCCCTCGCCGCACAGCAGTTAACCGCGCTGGAGCAGGCCCTCGACCGCGCCACGCAAACCCTCGACGCCGCGCGTTGACCATTCATGTCGCCGCTTCGGCCATCTTTGCGTTGGCGCGGACGGGTTCCGCCGGGACGTCGTCCATAGCACTTTCAGGGGATTCGAATTACCACTCAGGTACCTACGAAATTAAAAAGAATCAGTTACTTATGCGTAGACTTTTGCTCTTCCGGAGCGCAGAATGAAAGCACGTTGACGAAACAGGATCCAGGGGAAGTTGGGAGGGGCGAGATTGACGCCTGTCCCGAGCGAGCCCGCCTGGACACTTAGCAGCCTCGAAGGGCAAGCCGCTTCTACAGGTGGCGCCTCCCGGGACCCAGATGAGGAGATTGCGGGATGAACGACATATTGATCGCCCTCGTTTTCATCGGCATGGTCGCGTACCCGGCCGTGGCGGCACTGCTGCCGAACTTTGAAATGGACGATGAAACCCGGCGGAATCTTGCGCCGGCATTAGCACCGGGAAAAGAAACCGCTTTCCATCCCGGTGAAGGAACGGCTTCGCTTCCCGGACGTTAGGTCAGACTTCGACCGCTTCGTCCGCCGCCGGCCCTCTCAAAGCCCTCCCCACGCGCCCGCGCCATCCCTCCGATGCCCTGGCCCGATCCAACTCCGCGGATTCGGACGAGTGCGTTCAATCACAGCACATGTCTCCGACGGTTGACCTCGCCTCCACATGCTCGTATCGTTAAAAGTTGAGCATGAGAATCTCCGCGAATTCGGTACGCATCGGCCTTGCGGTTGCCGTGATCCTGGGCACCATCGGTTGGCTAGCCTATTCCGGCTACGGAGCCAACAAAAGCTACTACGTGACCATTGGCGAGCTTGGCGGCATGGGAACGAAGGCGTACACGAGCCAGCTTCGCGTGGAAGGGTTTGTCAAACCGGGCACGATCGTCCAGGACGGCACGCATGTCGACTTTGTCCTGGACGAGTTTGAGAGCCACTCGCCCAAGGCCGCCGCAGGCCGCGTCCTCAAGGTCAGCTACAAAGGCTCCGAGCCGCCGCCAGACACCTTCAAGGACGACGCCCAGGCGCTTGCCGAAGGTTCCTACGGACGCGACGGCGTGTTTCATGCGACCGCGCTGCAGGCCAAATGCGCCAGCAAGTACGCGCCCGCGCAGCCCAACGCCGCTCCCGCCGCTGCGCCGGCTCCCAATCCGCGCGCCGCCTCCACACCGCCGCCCAATCCCGCCGCCCAGAACGCCCATTGAACGTCCCGCCGCACGAAACAACTGCTTCGCCGTTGCCGGCCGCCGGCCCGGCACTTTGCGCCCGGGTCGATCAGGTTTCCAAACTCTTCGGTTCCTTTGCCGCCCTGCGCCATGTCACGGTTGACCTCGAACCGGGGCGCTGCTACGTGCTCATCGGCGAAAATGGAGCCGGCAAATCGACGCTTTTGCGCATTCTGGCCGGCCTGCTTCGCCCTACCCACGGCTCGGTCACTGTTTTCGGCGGTGTCGAACCGCAACAGGCTCGGGCCCGCATCGGTTACATGAGCCACGCGCCGATGCTCTACGACGAACTCACCGCCCAGGAGAACCTTCGCTACTTCGCCGATCTCTATCCCGGGCGAGAATGCCTCGCGCCGGCCGAAGC
>JASHTH010000653.1 GCA_030040655.1 Acidobacteriaceae bacterium
CGCAGACCTTCGGCGTCTTCGAGGCAAAGGTGACGGGCAGGTGCGAGGACGCGGTGGCCGACAGCTTCAACGTCGAAGCGGCATACACAGGCAGCTTGATTGCCGTGAAGTCGATTGTTTGCCCAACCGGAGTAATCGTGAAGCTGACCCGCACCGGCGTGGCCGCCAAGTAATCGGCGTTCCCGGGCTGAGTCGCCTGAATGGTGCAGATGCCGCCGGACCGAATGGTTGCCGTCGTGCCCGAGACCGCGCAGACTGCCGGTGTCGTCGAGGCGAAGCTGACGGGCAGACCCGAGGTCGCGGTCGCGCTCAGCTTGAACGAATGTGCCGAGTAAGAATAGGTGGTGATTGCCGGCTTGAAGAGGATCGTCTGCGTCGCGGTGAGGCCTATTCCGCTCGCCGGGATCGCTTGCGTGGCGTTGCCAGCGTTGAGCGCGTTGTCGGTCAGCACAATCATGGCGCGATTGGCTCCGACGGAGGTCGGCTTGAACTGCGCGGCTACTAAGCAGCTTTCACCCGGCTCCATTTGCTGGCCGCGCAAGCATGTGCCGCCTTCTCCATAGGCGGGGAAATTCGCCGGATAACTCGGATTCGCGCCCGAGGTGGTTGCAAAGATCAAGGGATCGTTGCCGATATTCTCGACCGTCTCCTCCATCGGACCATCCTTCGTATCGAGCTGATTTACTCGAGTCGGGGTGTTGAAAGTGAAGGGATCCGAAGTCGAAAGCTGGAATTCGTATGCGCTACGGTCACCGTCGGTGACGAAGAGGTCGCCCTTTGCATCAAGCGCCACTCCATGGGGTCCGCTATACCCAGTGCCTATCGTGAACTGAGGGAAATTGTCGGCCGGAACCTCCACCACGCGCCGGTTGCCGTGATCCACGACGAAGACGTCTCCGGGTTGCGACGCGAGATCGGCGCCCGCTCCATCCACGGCGACTCCTGTGGGCTGGATGAAGCCGTTGCCCACCGTCGTCTGGAAGCCATTCGGCTCAACTTCCACTACCCGGTTGTTGCCGGTATCGGCGATCAGGACGTCGCCTTCGGCATTCACCGCCACGCTCTCGGGGGCGCTCAGCCCTTTGCCGTCGACCGAGACATCGAGCGTGATTTTTGCGCCGCCGGCCACAATCTCCACCACGCGGTTGTTGCCGGTGTCGGCCACAAAAACGTCCCCCGCTCCATCCAAGGCCACGCCCATGGGATCCGAGAATCCAGAGGCGAATGTGACCTGGGCCGCGCCGTCGGTCGGGACCTTCACTACCTGGTTGTTGCCGTTGTCGACGATGAAGACATCTCCCACCCCGTCGACGGCCACGCCAACCGGCGCGTTCAGGTCGGCTCCGACGGTTGTCGGGACGCCATTCGGCGGCAAATCCACCACGCGCTTATTCAACGTATCGGCGATGAGGACATCGCCCAATCCATCCACCGCCACGCCGTTGGGTTCGTTCAAGGACAAGGTGCTGCCGATCGTGGTTTGCACACCCGGGCCATACGCAATCTGCGGGCCGAGCGCGGTGCCGTAAAGCAAGGTCGTGGCGATGATCCCTTCGATGTTTGTGAATTGCACAGCGCCGCGTCGCGCTCCCGCGGCCAAAGGCGTAAAGGTCACATTGACGACACATTTGCTGCCGCTGGTTACAAATCCGGCGCAGGTGCTGCCGCCGGCCAGCTTGAATTCGTCCGTGGGGGCGCCAAGCGTGAACACATTCAGCTTGGGACTCCCGCCGGCTATGACGTTATAGTTCAGTGTCAAGGTTTCGCCGGAGGCGCCCAAGGCCAGGTTGCCGAAGTTGACCGAGACTTTCCCCACCTTGACGACGTCGTTTTTGGCGGAATCCGCAATGAACAGATCGCCAATGGGATCTACCCCAACGGCGGCGGGCACACCGATTCCCGAGCCAACGATCCCCAGATCGTGTCCGTCCGAGAATTCATGCACGCCTTCGCCGACTTCGGCGACGTAGACATCGTCGGAGCCATTCACCGCGACGCCGTCGATGTCCGGATAGGAAGAAACGGTCGTCACGCAGGCCCTGCTGGAACATCCGGCGGGAATCTCCTCGGCGGAGCCCCCCGGCGCGTAGGAGATGCCAGAGTACGTCTCGGTGCTCGAAAGGAAAACGTTCCCCTTTCCATCCACGGCGACGGAGTTGATGAATTCCTCGTTGTATGCGAACAGGACCTCCGGTTTGCCTCCAGAGGGAATCTCGATCAATCCGTTCCCATGGTCTGCGATATACACGTTGCCGCTGGCATCGACCGCCACGCCGACAGGGTCAGTCAACCCGGTCTCCAAATTCGTCTGGGCTCGGTTCCCCGCGGGAATCTCGACCACGCGCTTATTGCCCGTATCGGCGATGAAGAGATCGCCCGCGGCATCCGCGGCCACGGCCTGCGGGGCTGAGAGGGCGATTCCCACCGTGGTCTGCGAGGCGCCGCCGACCGGAAATTTCACCACCCGGTTGTTGTCCGTATCCGCGACGAAGAGGTTGCCGACCCGGTCGGCCGCGACGCCTCTCGGCGAATTCAGGCCCGTCGCCGCCGTGATCTGAGCGCCGGCAAAGGAGATGACTTGAGCGCGCATCA
>JASHTH010000654.1 GCA_030040655.1 Acidobacteriaceae bacterium
GCCCTGGCGGCCTAAAGGCAGATGCACAGCCCGTGATGGTTGCGGGTCAACAGATGTATCGCAAGGCCGGCATGGTGCGCAGCTGCGTCATATTGCAATCGGCAACCGTTACCATGCAGTTTCAGCGCCTCGCACACGAGTCTGGGATCGATTCCTACGAGCGATACATCAATGCCGCCGCTCATCCTGACTGGCGCACCAAAGCCGTTGCCTGGATCGAAAACAAAGTCGAACCCGGCCATTAGAACGATCTAGAGTGGTCAATCAGAAATTCGCAGCACAAGCCAGCGACCTCAGCCGCAGATCCTTCGACTTCGTTTGGCCCAAAACCGGGCCAAACTTCGCTCAGGATGACAGCGGCATTTACGTTGCGAACCTCGGACACAGGACACTCGGAGGGTGCGGAAAAAGGGTGAAGCGGAGACGAATTGCACTTCGAGGCGTTGCGCAGGGGCTAAGGCCCACGTTGAATTTGGGGGATGTTTCGGCATGACTGAAGAGGTTGCGGAAAAACTCCTCGGATCGGTTTCTCGCGGGCTGAAGCCCGCGAGAAAAATCAAAAACACAGAAGTTGTTCGGCACGGCTAAAGCCGTGCCCTTTCAAAACCGCTCGCAGAGCGAGTTTTTCCGCATCCTGCGAGGAAATAGCGCGTCCTCTCCTGCGATGCACGAGGCCGCCGCTCTTTCCAGCCCAGCGACGAAGACCTGTCGCTGGGGACCCCGGCCTTAAGGCCGCGTCCACGCATCGGTTGCAGCTTCGGATACAGGATTTCCTAAAACGGTATGGACCGGCTCGCGCCGATGCCGGCGCGAATCATGCCGTGCGCTGCGATTTCGCGAAAAAGCCGCCCGGCCTTGCTTTGCGCGATGCGAAGCTCTGTAACCTGGTGCCGTTCAACGACGTCTGATGAAATGGCTGCTTTCGACAAGTTTCTGACTCCGCGCTTTTCCTTTTATAGTGTTCCATGGAGGGGACTGAAAGCCGATGCGCGTTTTCCCCAATCTGCCCGACTCAAAGCGCTGCCTCCTTGCGATCGTGACCGCAGTCTTGTCCTGCGCGGTTGCCGGCCAGGGGGCTGCCCGCGCGCAGGATACCAAGGGCGTCATCGGGCGAGCCCCGCTGTATGGCCTGACGGGTGCGACCGGCTGGATCAATTCCAAGCCGCTGACGGCAAAACAGCTCAAAGGCCAGGTGGTTCTGGTCGATTTCTGGACTTACTCGTGCATCAACTGCCTGCGCTCCTTGCCCTATATCGAAGCGTGGGCGGAGAAATACAAAGACAGCGGCCTGGTGGTGATCGGCGTGCATACGCCGGAGTTCGATTTCGAAAAACAGTTGCCCAACGTGCAGCGGGCGGTTCGGAAATTCGGCATTACGTACCCCATCGCGCTGGACAGCGACCACGCGATCTGGGATGCATTCCACAACGAGTACTGGCCCGCGCACTATTTCCTCGACGGAAACGGAAAGATTCGATTCGCGCATTTCGGCGAGGGCGATTACGACCGATCGGAAGCGTGGATCCAGGAACTGTTGAAAGAGCGGAACGCGAAAGCTATGCCCGGCGGCGAAGTGAGCGTCGAGGGCCAGGGCGTGGAAGCCGCATCCGACACGAGTGACGATCGATCGCCTGAAACCTACATCGGCTTCGGGCGCGCCGAGCATTTTGCATCGCCCGGCGGATTCCTGATGGGCATGGAAAAGAACTATGCGGCGCCGGCTCATCCGACCCTCAACGAGTGGGGCTTCGAGGGCAAGTGGGTCGACAACATGCAGCGTGCAGTCCTCGCGTCCGCCGGCGGAAAGATTGTCTTCCATTTCCAGGCGCGGGACCTGCATCTGGTGCTCGGCCCGACAGAGCATGGCAAACCGGTGCGCTTTCGCGTGACCATCGACGGTCAGGCGCCGGGCGAGAATCATGGCGTAGATACGGACGCCGAGGGCAACGGAGTCGTGACCGAGCATCGCCTGTACCAGTTGATTCGTCAAAAGGGCGCCGTCACCGACCACGTCTTTACCATCGAATTCGAGGATCCTGGAGTCCAGGCTTTTTCATTCACCTTCGGATAAACGAAACAGCGGGAGGGATTCATGGTGCGGAAAGCGGAGAGCGATGCGAGGCGGATGACTCGTCGAAGTTTGGTGATCGCGGGCGGCGCCGCGGCTGCGGCGTTTGCGCTCAAACTTCGCAACGGAATGGAGACGGTTGCGGCAAAAGGAAACGTTCCCAAGGAAGTTAAGATCGTCGGTTTCTCCGACACCGGACAGCGCGAAGAGACCAAGACGGTTCCGCCCGTGGTCAAGACCGATGCGGAGTGGAAGGAGCAGCTATCGCCGGCTGCGTACGAAGTGACGCGCCGTGAGGGCACGGAACGCCCGTTTTCCGGTGAGTATTGGAACAACCACGACAAGGGCCTCTACCGCTGCATCTGCTGCGGCACGGCGCTTTTCAGCTCCGAGACCAAATTCGAGTCAGGTACAGGCTGGCCCAGCTTCTGGGAGCCGATTGCGAGGGAGAATGTGCGCGAGAGCACGGACTTTTCGCTCGGCATGACCCGGACCGCGGTCTCCTGCCGGCTGTGCGACGCCCATCTCGGCCACGTCTTCGACGATGGCCCCAGGCCAACCGGACTCCGCTACTGCATGAACTCCGTGGCCCTTCGCTTCGTCAAATTCGCCTGACCCTGGGGTCGTTGAAAGCAGACGGATGGCAAACCCGGCGTTCAGCGAGGTCGTTGCAGAAATCCGGAGATTCGCCGGAACCGCCGCGGACTTTGCTTCGCTTCAGCAGTTCTGTGTCGATCTCATCGCCCAGAGGTTGCCTTATTACAACTGGGCCGGCTTCTACATGCTGGACCCCGGCGACGAAAACTGCCTCGTTCTTGGGCCGTTTCACGGCGCTCCCACCGAGCATGTTCGCATTCCGGTCACGGAAGGCATCTGCGGCGCGGCGGTCGCGCAGGGCCAAACGGTGATTGTGGAGGATGTATCCGCGGACCCGCGGTATCTCGCCTGCTCGCTTGAGACCCGGTCGGAGATCGTCGTTCCCATCCGCGCGCGTGGAAAGATCGTTGGAGAGATCGACATCGACAGCCATACGCTCAACGCATTCAATGAGGAAGATCGCCGTTTTCTGGAGGAATGCGGCGAGGTACTCACGCAATTTCTGGAGAAGTGAGGACACCTTTGCGCAGATCCGCGATTGCCGGTTGGATTATC
>JASHTH010000655.1 GCA_030040655.1 Acidobacteriaceae bacterium
AACGACGTGGCTTATGTACCCAGCCCCGAAGCGGTGCAGGATTTCAACATCATCACCAGCAATGCCCCGGCCGACTTCGGCAATTACACCGGCGGAGTGATCGTGGAGTCGATCAAGTCGGGGACGAACCAGTTTCACGGCGATGTGTTCGAGTACATACGCAACACCGATCTCGACGCCAACACCTGGCAGGACAAGGCCAACGCGTTCCTGGTCATCCCGGGACAGAACTCGTCGGCGCTGCCGCGCCCGGTGCTGCAGTGGAATTATTTCGGAGGGTCGGTGGGCGGACCGATTCGCAAGAACAAGCTCTTCTTTTTCGCCGACTACGTGTCGGAGCTCAACAACACGCCGCGGACGGCGCAGACCAACAGCATCATTCCCAGCGCGTATCTGGCCGGCAATTTTGGCGAGCTCTGCACCAGCCAGGGCGCCACGTTTGTCAGCGGCGTGTGCTCGAATCCGGTGTATCAGCTCTATCAGCCCGGCGCCGGCATCGCTCCCGGAGACCGCAAGCCGTTTCTCAACAACAAGGTGCCGATCACGAGCAAGGTGGCGTCGGCCATCATCGCCGCGCCGCAGTTCACCCAGCAGGAAGAACAGCTCAGCTACTTCACCAGCGGCTTTGTCCACAATTATCAGGGCGACGCGAAGATCGATTGGCAGGCTTCTCCGAACGACCACGTGATGGGCCGTTACTCGCAGATGTACACGCTCAACGAGGACAGCAACGGCACCGACGTGCTCACGCCGAACCTGACGCGCGAGTATCCGCTCAAGAACTACGTGGCTAACTGGGATCACACCCTGTCGCCGACGCTGGTAAATGAAGCGCGCGCGGGGATGCAGATCTTCCCGGCCAATGACCAGATCTACACCAACGCCGCGGGCGGCGACTTGCCGGCCCAATTCGGATTGCCCGGCGTGCAGGGAGATATTTTGCCAGCGATGAGCTTCGGCTACACCACGATCGGCAGCGCGAACGGCGTGGAAATCTTCCACGACACGACGGTCGAGGCCGAAGACGCGTTGACTTGGACGCATGGCAAGCACTCCATTCACACCGGCTTCGAGCTCTACCACTACATCATGAACGACGTGTACGCGGGCAACCAGGGCGCGTCGGGCTCGTTCAACTTTTCCGGCCAGTACACGGGTAACCCCAGCGTGAAGGCCAACGGCAGCCCGTTCGCGGACTTCCTGCTCGGCCTGCCGCAGCAGGTGCAGCAGGGCGTGCCGCTCAACTTCCACCTGCGCAACAGCCTCTACGGCGCGTTTGTGCAGGACACCTGGCGCACCACTCCTACGCTCACGCTGAACCTGGGCCTGCGCTATGAGCTGACCACGCCGCGCGGCGATAAGGATGCGCAGAACAATGTGAACTACGATCTGCTGACGGGAACGCCGGAGATCGGCACGAATTACGACACGTATACCGGCATCGACAACTTCCAGCCGCGCGTGGGCTTTGCTTGGCAGCCCAGCTTTGCGCCCAATACCGTGGTTCGCGGCGCCTATGACATCTCCACGTACATGGAAGGGAACGGCGTGAACAACATGGCGGTGATCAATCCGCCCAACGTGGAAATGCACAACGAGCTGAACAACACGGGCACGGCGCTGATTCTGCCGGTGACGACCCTCGACCAGGGCTACTCGGCCTTCTCGGCGCAATGCACGGTGGCGCAACTGATGGCCTTTGCTCCCAACTGTTTCGCCAGCGGCCAGGCGCACGCTACCAACCCGCACCTGCAGCCGGCGGTCGACCAGCAGTGGAATCTCTTTGTCCAGCACCAGTTCCGGGCCAACGCCACCGTGGCCGTGGGCTATGTGGGCAACAAGATCGACCACATGTCCGACATCTATCTCTACAACCAGAAGGAACTGAACTCCGCCGGCAAAGCGGTTCCCGGCCCGTACATGCAGCCGATCGTGAACGCCGGCGCGCAGGCGCGCTACAACGCTTCTGACGGCATTTCGCGCTACAACGCGCTGGAAGCGACGGTGGCGCAGCGGAGTTATCACGGCCTCGACCTGAACCTCTCCTATACATGGTCGAAGTGCCTGGCCAACTCGCTGGGCTACTTCGGCTCCTACGGCGACGAAGAAGGCGCGGGCGAGTCGCAGACGCAGGCCACGCAGAACTTCTTCCAAAACGAGTATGACCCGATGGCCGACTACGGCCGCTGCACGATCGACACTGCGAATGCCTTCAACGGCTACGCCCTGTACGATCTTCCCTTCGGCCACGGCCATGCGCTGGGCGGCACCGCGAACACGGCGGTGAACGAAGTGATCGGCGGCTGGCAGACGGCGGTCGACCTCAACTTTCACTCCGGCTTCGGCATCACGCCGTTTGCCGGAGCGTACATGGGCGACTACTCTCCGATTACCGCGTCGTCGCTCACCGGCTCCTACCAGCCGCGGCCCGATTGCGTGGCGGGCCAGCCGCAGAGCGAGTCGATGCAGACGGTGCAGATCGGCAGCAGCATCGGCCGCGTGAACCTGAATCCGGCGGCACTCACCGAGCCCGGCGCGGCGCAGTGGGGCAACTGCCAGAACGGCGCGCTGCGCGGACCGGCTCTCAAAACCGCCGACTTGAGCGTCATCAAGAAATTCCCCATTCGGGAGCGGGTCGACGCAGCCTTCGCCGCGCAGTTCATCAACCTGACCAACACGCCCATCTTCAGCGTGCCGGCGAGCTGGTGGGGCCAGTACAGCTCCTGCGTGAGTTGCAACGGAGTGCGCACCACGGGTTTCGATGGCGGAGGCTCGGGAACGGTGGGGTTATTCGGCCTGCTCGATGGTTCGAATCCAGGACGCGAGATCGAGCTGTCGCTGAAGCTTTCGTTCTAGGTGGGTTCGTCAGGCCGCTCGACAATTCGGTCTCGATTCAGCATGGGCTGCTCGGCGTTGCCGGGCAGCCCGTTTTTTTCCGTAGGCCGCGGCCTGCGCCGGCCACGCCCAAACGAGCCATAATTCCAGGGCTTCAAAGCCCTCGACGCCAAGTGTCTGCGGCGTGTGATAGGCTTCACCCACCGAATCCCCGCTCCATATTCGATTCCCTTCCCCGAGCGAAATGAAAGAGAGGTTTCTCATGCAAGCTGAGAATCATGCCGGAGCCCCGTTGCATCCAGGCCTGGTTTTCGA
>JASHTH010000656.1 GCA_030040655.1 Acidobacteriaceae bacterium
ATCCAGCGTGTCTCCTGCTGGATGCGATCGATCGAAACCTTCACCTGCGCGGGCGTCATGTTATCGAGCAGGATGGCTTCGGCCCCGTGCGCGAGCGCCTCTTCAAGCTCGCGCGCGTTGCGCACCTCGACTTGCACGCGCTGGCCCGCCTTGCGCTTTTCCAGAGCCCTCGCCAGTACGGCCGGGATGCCGCCGCCCAGCGAGATGTGGTTGTTCTTGATCAGGATGCCGGATGCAAGATCGAGCCGGTGATTGGTTCCCCCGCCGCAGAGCACGGCGTATTTCTCGAGAGCGCGCAGGCCGGGGACGGTCTTGCGCGTATCGAGCACGCGCGCCTTGGTGCCCTGGATGGCGTCGCAGTATTGGCGCGTGAGCGTGGCAATGCCGCTGAGGTGCTGCAGCAGGTTGAGGATGACGCGCTCGCAGCTTAGAAGAACTCGCGCGTTGTGGCGGATGACGGCGAGCACCTGGCCGGCCTTGACGCGCACGCCGTCGAAGATCTCCGGATGGCTGACGACTTCAAAGCGCGTCTGCGCCTGCGGACGCCGGTCGAGCCGCGCAAAGATCTCGAGGAAGCGCGGCACCGCGCCCAGCCCGGCCACCACCAACGGCTCGCGCGCAAGGATGGAAGCGGAGGCGCGCAGGTCGGGGTCGATGGTCAGGTTGGTGGTCGAGTCGCCGGCGGCCTGGTCTTCGACGAGGGCCTGCTCCAGCAAAACGTCGATGCGGTGGCTCTTCCAGTCCATGGCTGGTTGGCAAAGATAGATGTTATCTCAAGATGAGCAGACTACGTTTGGCGTCGCTTTCGAAATCGGTCAGCCGAACGGCGTTGGCGCGCACGATTCGAATGACTTGCGAGCTCGAACAGTTGCCGGTTTGCAGCAAATGACTTTCGGCGGCGCACCCCAAGCAACGCTCAGGCCCGCGAAATCTTTGTCTTTCGTCAAAAAAGCAAATACGTGCTCTTTCGCGAAGCTCCAGATGACGGGATCGCCTGCGCTTCCGAGGCCGGCGGTATTGACGTGATTCGAGTCGGGGAAAAGATCAGCGAAATCACGGACCAGCCGCGGCGGAAGGTTCTCATCAACGAGGAGCTTCAAGAACGGCGATCCTCTCCGGAATGCTGGCGAAGAACTCGTAGACCGCCTGGAAGTCTTCCTTCTCCAGGTAGGGGAACTCCTTAAGTATTTCGTCTTCGGTCATACCGGAAGCGAGATACGACGCCAGATCGTACACCGTGAATCGCAGGCCGCGGATGCAGGGCTTGCCGCCCATCTTGCCTGCTTCAACCGTAATGCGCGGATTCAGGCCGGCCATTCATTCCCCACTCTCGGCGCTCGCCTTCATTCTACGGCATTGCGAATCAGGACGATGAACTGAATTCGCGATCGGCCCTTCTTTCCGGTATTCCTCTATCCGTCTTCACTCGGGCGGCAACGCCGCCAGCGCGGCGCGCGCTTTTTCGAGCAGCACGCGCGTTTCGGCAACCAGTTTCTTCCGGCCATCGACCACATGTGCGGGAGCGCTGGAAACGAAGTTCGGATTGGCCAAATCGCGCTCGCCCGACACCAATTGCTTTTCGAGCTTGGCGATCTCTTTCATCAGGCGCTCACGATCGGCGGCGACGTCGTTTGGCTTGTTGTAGACGACCGCGACTACAAAGTCACTTCCGAAGCGCCATTTGAGCTCCGGATGATTTGTACCTGCGCTTTGGTCGTATTCAATCTCGCTCACCTTGGCTAGCCGAAAGAACCAGGAGCGACTCCTTTCGATTGACTCCTGGAGCTTCGGGGGGCAGCCCAAAACAATTGGGGTGGACATCTTCTCCTCGACGCCCAACTCCTTGCGTAGTGAGAGCAATTCGGTCTTAAGGGTAAGCAGCCGGTCCATTTGACGAATTAGGCTGTCCTTTTCTCCAATCGCAGCGCCGATCCTGCCGATTTCTATGATCGGATACCGAGCATGTGCGATCGACCGCTCCGGCGGACTACCTTCGAAAAGCTGCTGCCAGATCTCCTCTGTGATAAACGGCATAAATGGGGAAAGTAGGCGGAGCGAAGCTTCAAGAACACTAATCAAAACCGAGAGCGCGGCCTTGATCTGGTACTTGGTCGGCTCATTGGAGAAGTCGAGTCGCACCTTTGCGATTTCGATGTATGTGTCGCAGAAGCTACCCCAGAAGAATTGGTAGATGTAGCTCGCGGCCTCATCGAAGCGGTACTCCTTCAGCGAATCATTTACCCGTGCTGAAACGCCTTGGATCGCATCTATTATCCAACGATCTTCGAGCGGAGCGTCATCCGCGACGGTCGGCATTCCGCCCAGAGCCGAGCGATCAACAATAACCCCCGCTTCCGCCGCCTTATCGACGTTCCTGAAGATGAACCGCGCCGCGTTCCAGATCTTGTTGGCAAAGGCGCGGTAGCCTTCGGTTCGCGCGACATTGAACGCAATGTCGGTGCCGGGCGAGGCCATCGAGGCCAGCGTGAAGCGCACCGCGTCGGTGCCGTACTTGCTCACGATCTCGATGGGATCCAGAACGTTGCCCTTGGTCTTCGACATCTTCTCGCGGTTGGCGTCGCGCACCAGCGCATGAATGTAGACCTCGCGGAATGGAACCGATTCGGCGAGCGGGCGGTCGGAGCCGTCGGGCATTTTGATGTCCGGCGCGAACCAGCAGCCCAGCATGATCATGCGCGCAACCCAGAAAAAGAGGATATCGAAGCCGGTGACGAGCAGGGTGGTGGGGTAGAAGGCGTCGAAATCGGCGCGATTCGTCTCGTCGATCTTCGGCCAGCCGAAAACTGAGACCGGCAACAGCCCCGACGAAAACCACGTGTCGAGCACGTCTGTCTCCTGCGTGATCTCGCCGGAGCCGCAGTGCGCGCATTCCTTCGGGTCGCCGGTCGTGCCCAGCCCCGGCACGGTGATTTTGCCGCACACCGCACAGTGCCACGCCGGGATGCGATGGCCCCACCAGAGCTGGCGCGAGATGCACCAGTCGTAAATGTTCGCCATCCAGTTGAGATAGATCTTCTTGTAATTCTCCGGTGTGAAGCGGATGTAGCCCTTCTCGACGGCCTCGATGGCACGGTCGGCCAGCGGCTGGATTTTGACGAACCATTGCGTCGACAAGCGCGGCTCCACGACCGTTTTGCAGCGGTCGCAGTGGCCCACGTTGTTCGTGTAGTCCTTGACGGCGGCCAGCAGCCCCTGCGCCTCGAGGTCGTGAACGATCTTTTTGCGCGCAACATAACGGTCGAGGCCGGCATAAGCGCCGCCTTCGGAGTTGATGTGCGCCGTCTCGTCCATCACGTTGATCTTGGGCAGATGATGGCGCTCGCCGAGAGCGAAGTCGTTGGGGTCGTGCGCCGGCGTCACCTTCACCGCGCCGGTGCCGAAGTCGCGGCTGACCCACTCGTCGGTGATGACGGGGATTTCGCGATTCATTAGCGGCAGGCGCACTTTCTTGCCGTGCAGATGCTTGTAGCGCTCGTCGTCGGGGTGAACGGCAACGGCCGTATCGCCGAGCATGGTTTCGGGCCGCGTGGTCGCGACCGTGATGGACTCGCCGGTGTCCTTGCCTGCGAGATCCAGCACCGGGTAGCGGACCTCCCAGAGATGTCCCTTCTGCTCTTCGTGCGTCACTTCGAGATCGCTGATGGCCGTCTGGCAGCGCGGGCACCAGTTGACGATGTACGCGCCGCGATAGATGAGCCCCTGATGGTAGAGCCGAACGAAGGCCTCGCGCACGGCGACCGAGAGGCGCTCGTCCATGGTGAAGTACTCACGGCTCCAGTCCACGGAGACGCCGAGGCGCTTCATCTGCTCGAGAATCGCGCCGCCGTAATGGCGCTTCCAATCCCACACCCGCGCTTCAAACGCTTCGCGGCCGAGCTGCTGGCGGCTGGCGCCCTCGGCGGCGAGCTGGCGCTCCACCATCATCTGCGTGGCAATGCCGGCGTGATCGGTGCCCGGCAACCACAGGGCGCGATCGCCGCCCATGCGGCGCCAGCGGGTAAGTATGTCCATCTCCGTCTGGTTGAGCATGTGGCCCATGTGCAGCCGGCCGGTGACGTTGGGCGGGGGCAGCAGGATCACGAACGACTTGCCGTCCAGGCGCTCGCCTGCAGCCGGCGTGGGCTGCTCGAACAGCCTTTCGCGCACCCAGTAGGCGGCCCAATGATCTTCAATGGCCGTGGGATCGTAGGCTTTGGGAAGTTCGTGCGCCATGAATAACTTGTAGGAGTTCCTGAGGGTCTGCGCTGCTTCGGCATACGCAAGGGACCACTTTTCAAGGTAGCATGGCCCGGCGCCGCGACTTGTCGCGGCGCACGTCAGCCGGCGCGTTGTCTGCTGCCCAGTCCATGGCACCGTTACAATGGACTGGAGGGAATCGTCCAACCGCTATGCCCGATCTTGCTTCCCCTGTCTCTGGTCAATCCGTCCGCAACCGCGTTGCCGGCGTAATTGCCGCGCTCGCCTGCCTGGCGCTGTTCGCGACGCCGGCCGCGGTGCTGCGCGCGCAGTTCGCGCCTCCGTCGCGCGGCACCCAGGTGCGCGACCCCGGCAACGCCGCGCTCAAGCCCCCGCCCGGGGCGCGCGTGGCCATTGTCGAGTTCGAGGACATGGAGTGTCCCGACTGCGCCAACGCTAATCCGCTGCTCAGAGAAGCCGCTGAGAAGTACCACATTCCCTGGGTGCGCCACGACTTTCCGCTGCCCTTCCATCCCTGGAGCTTTACGGCGGCGGTGAATGCGCGCTGGTTCGACACCAAGAGTAAGAAGATCGGCGACGAGTACCGCGACGCTGTCTTCGCCAACCAGCCTTCGATCGCCGACCTGAATGGGCTGCGCTCGTTTACCGAGAACTTCGCCAAAGATCATGGCATCGCGCTGCCCTTCGCCATCGATCCGCAGGGCTCGCTGGCGGCCGGTGTGAAGGCCGACTACGCGCTCGGCCAGCGCATCGGCATCGAGCACACGCCGACGATCTGGGTGGTCACGGCCAACAGCAAGGGCGCGCCGTTTGTCGAAGTAGTGGACCGGACGAAGCTCTACCAACTCATTGACCA
>JASHTH010000657.1 GCA_030040655.1 Acidobacteriaceae bacterium
TCCAGCGCGACGACGCGCAGCTCGATGCTGACAAGGTTATCCGCCGATTCATCGCATCGGTCTGCCATCAGCCCGGGAAGAGTCGGCAAGTGAGAGCGTGGAAGCATCGGCAAAGCCTCAATCCATCGAGACTTCTTCATTGATTGCCATTGTCCATCGCGCCGCCCCAAGGCGCAGCGACCGTTCGAGCGATTTCAGAATTCCTCTTTCGAGCTATGACACAGTGCCCTATGTGTTGCTCGAAAGGATGATTCGGAGGCTGCTCCAGAGTGGGTTGTTGCGCAGTGGGAGCCAGTAGACAATTGCCTCATTGTTAGCCATGCAGCGGGATTCTTCACTTCCGCATCGGTCAGTCAATCAACTGTGTGTTGGAGGGTCAGGTGGAGAATTCGAAGTCGCTTGGATGAATCCCCTCACCACTCAACTCACGAAAGCACATGTCCCTAAGCCAGCCATTCGGGCTGGGACACAGGAGGTTGCAATTCATGACATTGAAAGCTGGTTTTCAACAGACGCTTCGGCGGATATTTCCCGTCGTTGGGTTCTTGGTTGCTAGTGGCGTTGTCGCTTACTCCCAGGCAAAGAACGCTGAAACCGCGAAGAACATCGTGCTCGTTCATGGTGGCTTCGTAGATGGCTCTGGATGGGAAGGCGTCTACCAGATCCTCGCCAAGAAGGGATATACAGTCACCATCGTTCAGAACCCCACCATCTCTCTCGAGGATGACGTCGCTGTAACGAAGAGAGCGATCGACGCGCAGGATGGCCCCGTCATTCTTGTGGGACATTCGTACGGCGGCGCGGTCATCAGCCAGGCGGGATCGGATCCCAAGGTGGTCGGGCTTGTCTATATCACCGCATTCGCTTTGGACAATGGCGAATCGGTCAGCTCTCTGCTCAAGAACCCGCCTCCGGGCGCGCCAGTTCCCCCGATTCTGCCGCCGCAGGACGGTTTCTTGCTCCTCGACCGCCAGAAGTTTCCCGCGTCCTTTGCCGCTGACGTGGCTCCCGATGAGGCACAGTTCATGGCGAGTTCCCAGGTGCCTTGGGGGCTGAACGCATTGAATGGCGTGGTCACCGAAGCAGCCTGGAAAACGAAACCGAGCTGGTATCTGGTGACAACGGAAGACCGGATGATCCCGCCTGACGCGCAGAGGTTTATGTCGAAGCGAGCCGGCTCAAAGGTCGTCGAGGTCAAGGCCAGCCACGCAGTGTACGTGTCACAGCCGGACGCGGTGGCCTCTCTCATTGAGCAGGCATCCACCGGCGTCTCGGAATCGAAGTAGTCGCCTCTCTGCCCTCTGCGAAATCGAGAGGTTCGACCTTTCCCGAAGCAATCCGGCTTGCATGCCGGTATCGAAACTTCCCCACACAAAGGAGACAGAATGACCTTTCCTCCGCTGGAGATCAGGGATTCAGCATCCAATCCGGAGCAACTGTGCGACCGGCACCAACGGAGGAAGCTCCTTTCATTTGCAATCCGAAGGCTTGAACCGCAGTTACGCGCAGCGATCGATGTTCAATTGGGCGGTACGCATGCCGTGAAAGACATTGCCGACACCCCGAACATCTCAGCAGCAGCGGTAAAGACGAGGCTTCATCGGGCCCCGCGCACGTCTGCCTCGGGATTCTCAGCGCGTGGGCCGCTTCAAACCGGGGTATCGCGGAACTATCTTGCTTGATGAAGTTGGAGAGCCAAATCGCACCGCCGGCTGTCAGAGGGGCGCGCAGATTGGATCTATTCATTAGTCGTCGCCCGGCGCTCTATAAGGAGAAGAAGTAAGACGAGGCGATCGCGAAATGCGCCTGTCCTACAATGAACGGGTCCGCGCTCGCTTTCGAGGAGTGGAAGACCCGATGTTACGACTCGCAATATTCTTCGCTGGATCGACGGGTGTCGTACTGCTGTCATGGCGGTCTCTGAGATGTTTCCGTTCTCACGGTTTCTACCGCTTTTTTGCATTCGAACTTCTATTGGCGTTGATCCTGCTCAACGTTCCGGTTTGGTTTCGTGACCCGCTCTCGCCGCGCCAACTCTCCTCGTGGTTCTTTGGTGCTGTTTCAATCGCTCTGGCAATTGAAGGATTCCGCTTGCTTCGTGTGATCGGACGGCCTTCACCGTCCGCGACGCAGGGCACGAATCTAGCGGTTGAAAACACTACCGTGCTCGTCACAGTCGGCGTGTATCGGCTCATCCGCCACCCGCTATACGCGTCCTTGTTGGCGCTCGTGTGCTGCGCATATCTGAAGGACCCATTTTCGACTAGCCGGATCTTGTTGGCGCTGGGCGCGACCAGCTTTCTCATTGCCACAGCGGTCGCCGAGGAAGGGGAGAATCTCACACGGTTCGGGGACGCCTACGCCGCTTATATGAGGCGCACACGACGGTTTGTCCCGTTTGTTTTCTGACTTGGTTGTGTTATTCGGGAGGGTAGCGGCAATTCGCGTGCAGCTCCGAGACGAGACGCGCAAGAACGGAACCGAGCCGGGTTCCCAACGCGTTCTTTACGGTTCATTGCCTGAACACCGGCAACGACGACGACATCAAAAAAACACGGCTCTCTTATCTGGATGACGTGCGAGGCATCGTCAATCCGGGCGTCGAAGTCTTCTTCGCCGGGAAACTGGATACCAGCAAACTAGGTTTCTTTGATCGGTTTGGCAGCAGACTGATGGGAATGCACGAGGAAGACAAGCGTGATTGGAACGCAATCCACGCATGAAATTGATACGGTGGCGCCGCCATTCTGAGCGCCGTACGCGCGTTTCTCATCGGAGGATAGGCCTATAGAGGTTGCAATCCTCCGCAAAGTTGCCGCCCGACTGGTGTCAGCGCAGAATGCCATCAACGGCGGCTAGTTTGTTAACCAGGTAATAATCTCTCCTTAGCCATAGCCGGTCATCCAGCGAGGGATGTCCGTGAGTGCCTCGGCGATTCTCCACACAGTGACACAGTCCGACCAGGTTGGTGCAGAGAAATGTGTTCGCGTCTAATTTGGGGTGTGAGGGGAACTTCCCATCTCGCAGGTGCCTTGCAACTACTGCGACTGATGAGGAGTACGATGTGCTTCTTTCGTCCTAATCCTCGCATCGCCGGTTACCTTCACAATGAAGTCGTGCCATGGTTCTGTAGATCGCCGAATGGAAGTGGCGGGATTGGCTGATACCGAGCCGACAAGCTCCGGTCCTCGCCGCAATACTGCACGCGATCAGCCTGTGATGTTGATTAGGCGAGAAGTCAAGCAAGATCCGCGGTAGCATCAGCGCGTTTTCATGCGCTTTGCTTGACTTGCAATGGGCCGAATCCAAGGCGGCTTGCTTCCCTCCGCTCCCGGGCGATATGTTGACCAGAGGATGCCGCCCTCAGCTCACGCGAGATCCAGAGTGCTCTACTGTCTGCTGACGGCGGCGTGCGTCACCCAACTTGCGCCTGCGCAGCAAAGCGGCAAGAGTTCCTTCGAGGCACTTCTCAAAAAAGGATTCGATCTACACCGCCAAGCGCGGTTTCATGATGCGATCCCGGTATTGGAACAGGCGCGGAAACTGGAGCCGGACGACTATTTCGCCAATCTTCTCCTCGGAATCGACCTGCTGCGCACCGGCAACGCAGCCGCAGCCGTACCTCGTCTGGAATGCGCTGCTCGTAGCCGGCCAAGCGAGGAGATTTCCGAGGGATATCTCGGCGAGGCGGAAGCCGACCTTGGCCATTACGCGCGTGCCGCCGAAGCGTATCGTCAGGCCGTCGACCGCAGCCATGGCGCCGAGGATTCAACCGAGGTCTGGGCCGGCTTTGCGCTGGAACGATTTCGATCGATCGGCGAAATCCTGCGCA
>JASHTH010000658.1 GCA_030040655.1 Acidobacteriaceae bacterium
TTCAGCTCCCCCAGGCCGCCGCGGCGCGGCATTGAGGCCTTCGCCTCGCGCGACTTCCGGCGGTACCAGTTGGCGCGGGTCACGGCGATTCTGGGGGCCGAGGCGCAATCGGTTGCCGTCGCCTGGCAGGTCTATTCGATCACCCACCGCGCCATCGATCTCGGCTACACCGGCCTCGCGCTCTTCCTGCCCGGGCTTCTGTTTTTGCTTCCCGCCGGCCACGTCGCCGATCGCTTCGATCGCCGCCGCATTATCCTCGTTTGCTACAGCCTCCAGGTCCTCTGCACTACGGCGTTGGTGATGCTCACGCGCGCCGACATCCACACCGTGCTTCCTATCTATGCGGTCCTCTTTGCCATCGGCACGGGGCGCGCGTTCTCGGGGCCGGCAAGCTCGGCGCTGGTGCCGCACCTCGTGCCGGAGCATCACTTTGTCAACGCGGTCACCTGGGGCGGAGCCATCTTTCAGTTCGCCAACATCGCCGGACCGGCGCTGGGGGGCTTGCTGTTCACCTTCCCGTTGGTGCGTTTCATCCCAGACACGCATCTTCAGGGCGCGGGAATCGTCTATGTATTCAACCTTGGCGCGCTGGGCTGGTATCTCGTATTGGTGGCGAGCCTGCATGTGCGCCCGGGCCGCATGGAGAAGCGCGCCACATCGCTGAAGGTGGTGCTGGCCGGGTTCCGCTATGTCGGCGCGCACTCTTTGCTGCTGGGCTCGTTTTCGCTCGATCTGTTCGTGGTGCTGTTGGGAGGCGCTGTCGCCTTGATGCCGATCTTTGCCAGCGACGTGCTGCACACCGGCCCGACCGGCCTCGGCGTACTTCGCGCCGCGCCCGCCGTCGGAGCGCTGGCCATGTCGCTCGTCCTGGCGCGTTTTCCTTTCCGCCGCAAGGCGGGAGTTCGGCTTTTCGTCAGCGTGTCGATTTTCGGCGCGGCGACGGTGGTCTTCGGGCTTTCGCGCAACCTGGGGCTTTCGCTGGTTGCGCTGGCGATCCTTGGCGCCGCGGACATGATCAGCGTTGTCATCCGCGGCTCGCTGCTGCAATTGGCCACGCCGCCCGAAATGCGCGGCCGGGTGAGCGCGGTGAATTCGCTCTTTGTCGGCGCATCGAATGAGCTGGGCGAATTTGAAAGCGGCCTTACGGCGCAGTGGTGGGGCGCCGTGCGCGCTACGGTCATCGGCGGCATCGGCTCGCTTGTCGTGGCGGGTTTGTGGGCGGTGTGGTTTCCGCGCCTGCGCGGCGCCGATGAGTTGAGCTCTGCCGCATTGCGCCTGGAGATGATGGAGAATGCGGCGCCCGAGTCGGCGTGAACTTTGCGCCGGGCAACCGGCGGCGCGTTCGTGAAGGAGGACCGGTTCCATGGGAATTGGACTGTGGAAGGATTTGCGTTACGCCCTGCGAGTGATGCGCCGCGCGCCGGGGTTCACGGCCATCGTGATGCTGATCGCATCGATCGCGATCGCGGCCAATGCGACCATCTTCACCGTGGTCAACGCTGTGCTCATCCGGCCACTGCCTTTTGGCGATCCTGCGCACATTGTTCAGCTCGCCGAGAAAAACGACAAGCTCAACCTGCCGCAATTCGGCGCGTCGGTGTTGAACTTCATCGATTGGCGCGAGCAGGCGCGCTCCTTCGCAGGCCTGGCCGGCGTCGGCTTTGCCAACTTCACCCTCACCGGCAGCGGCGAGCCGGAGCAGTTTGCCGGCAACACGATCAGCCCATCGCTCCTGCAGGTGCTCGGCACCCGGCCTGTCCTCGGCCGCGGATTCACGGCGAATGAAGAGTCGCCCGGCGCCTCGCCAGTGGCCATGATCGGCGAAGGCCTGTGGCGGCGCCGCTTTGGCGCCAATGCCGGATTGGTTGGTCGCACCGTCACGCTGAACGGCCAGTCGACGCTGGTTGTCGGCATCGCGCCCACGGCCCTGAATCTGATCGGACAGGCCGATATCTATACGCCGCTCAAGATCGATCCGCGCAACGAGATTCGCCTGAATCACGTGATCGTCGTCTTCGGCCGGCTCAAGCCCGGCGTCACCGTGAGTCAGGCGCAGGCGGAGATGAACGCTATCTCGCTGCGCATGGGGCAGCGAAATCCCGAGATTCGGGATTGGGGCATTCGCCTGATCGGTCTCTTCGACACCTTCGTAAGCCCTGAGCTCAAGGCCGGCCTGCTGGTGTTGCAGGTCGCGGTGGGGCTGGTCCTGCTGATTGCCTGCGCCAACATCGCCAACCTTCTGCTGGGGCGCGCATCCACTCGCGAGAAAGAGATGGCGCTACGGGCTGCCGTCGGCGCCTCGCGCGCCGGACTCGTCCGCCAACTCCTGTTCGAAAGTACGGTGCTATCGCTCGCCGGCGGCATCGTCGGGTTGATGGGCGCGATTTTCGCCGTTCGTCTGCTCAACCGGGTTTTGCCTCAGAATGTGTTGCCCGTACCCGATGTTTCCATCGACCCGGCCGTGCTTTGGTTTTCGTTCGCGCTGACCGTTGCGACGGGCTTGATCTTCGGGCTCGCGCCCGCTTTGCGCAACGCCTCCGTCGCTCCCAACGAGGTGCTCAAGCAGGCAGGGCGCGGCACAAGCGGCGGGATTGGCGGCCGGCTGCGCGACGGGCTGGTGGCCAGCGAACTGGCGCTGGCGACGGTCCTCCTCATCGGCGCGGGGCTGCTGGTGCAAAGCCTGGCCCGGCTGCAATCGGTCCCGCTGGGCTTTGATTCCCACGGGCTGATCACGTTTCAGCTGGCTCCGCCGGTCTCGAAGTATCCGACCGCGGACAAGGCGCCGGCATTCTATCGCTCGCTGCTGGGATCCCTGCGGTCGATTCCGGGCGCGCGCGATGCGGCGGTCTCCAGTTCGCTGCCCTTGGATAACTCCGGCCATCCGCGGCATCCCATGTTCACCACCGGACCGTCCATTCTTCCCGCCGGGACTAAAATCCCCATCGACTGGGCGGTCGTCAGCCCCGGCTACTTCCGCATGATGCGGATTCCCCGGCTCGGCGGCCGGGACTTTACGGATGCGGACGGGCCCAATGCGGAGAAGGTCATCGTAGTCAGCCAGTCGACGGCGAGAAAGTTCTGGGGCAGCGGCGACCCGATCGGCCGCACGCTTCGCCCCTCGGCCAAGCCGGACCTGGCATTCACTGTCGTTGGAGTGGTGGACGACGTGCGGGACACGGCCCTCGATCAGGAAATCCCCGAGCTCTACTACTCCGTGGGGCAGCGAGCGCAGTCGCAGATGGCCGTGGCGGTGCGGACGCAGGGGGAGCCCGAGGAGCTTATTCCGGCGATTCGCGAAAAAGTGCATGAGCTCGATCCTGAGCTCGCGCTTGCCGGCGTCAGCACGGAAGATGAATGGGTCGAGAGCACCGCCGCCCAGCCGCGATTTAATACCGTACTCTTGACGGCATTTGCCGTCGTCGCGCTGCTGATGGCGACGCTCGGCATCTACGCTGTGCTGGCTTATTCGGTGAACCAGCGCACTCGCGAGATCGGCGTGCGGATGGCTCTGGGCGCGCAGCGCGGCGATGTGTTGCGGCTGATCGTAGTTGAAGGCATGAAGGTGGCACTCACCGGCCTCGCGATAGGCCTTGCAGGTGGACTCGCCCTGGGCCGTTTTCTATCGAGCCTCCTGTTCGGGATTGCGGCGCGCGACCCGATGACCTTCGGCGTGGTCGCCCTGGTGCTGAGTGCCGTTGCGCTGGTTGCATGCATCGTTCCGGCGCGGCGCGCTTCGCGCGTGCAGCCGATGGAAGCGCTTCGATACGAGTGAGATTCTCGAGATTTGGACATCCCATTCCGCGGACAGGAAGGGAATCTCACTCTGGGGCTAAAGCCCTAGTCTATTTTGCAGTATTGGCGGCACGACTGAAAAGGTTGCGGAAAAACTCCTCGGATCGGTTTCTCGCGGGCTGAAGCCCGCGAGAACAATCAAAAACAAAGAACTTGTTCGGCACGGCTAAAGACGTGCCCTTTCAAAACCGCTCGCAGAGCGAGTTTTTCCGCAACCTGTGAAGTCGTGCCCTGTTACAACGCCCCTTTTGTCGGGAGTTTTTCCGCTGCCTCCGGGACCTGTATCCTCCCCACTTCTTTGCGCGGGCTTGCGAGGGCGGAGTGTAAC
>JASHTH010000659.1 GCA_030040655.1 Acidobacteriaceae bacterium
TTGGTTTCAGGGGGACTACGGGATCTTCTATGCGGGCAGATTCTTTAAGGAAACGCAACCAGGCCGGAATCTGAACTATTGGGCGATTTGGGCCGGGTACAAATTCTAAAAGGTGGGTATCGCCTGGACTCTCTCACGAACAGCGAACGCCTGCTCCACGAATCTCTCTATGGACCGTCCGAGAGAATCAGACCAGCCTAGGCGTTCCCATTCCCAGCCCGCGGCAGCTCAAAGGCCGGCTCAACGTCGTAGAGTCCTTCGAATTGAATTTCTTGCTGCAGGCGGTCGACGAGCTGCGCGATGACGCGGACGAGACGCGTCAGCGCTTGTTCGCGCTCTGAGAATTGAGCATGTTTTTCCCCGGAACCTGCATCTACCCGCTGAACGAGGCTCGCGTTCTGACTGGGCTTGTGAATGCGAGTTGACTTTTGATACTCGAGGCTATCCGCAATCTGCAGAAAAATTCGCGAACATTCAAGGCGAAAGTCGTCTTCGAAGACAGTGAACGCTTGCGACTTCAATCCGACATTGCTAGCGATACGAAACTGCAGCAACGGCGCCTCCAGCAAATAAAATCCGCGAAGGGCAGACTGCCAACGGCGGATGCGATCGCGGGCAGCCATGTCTCCCGCGCGCAAAGGTCCTGTTTCAAAGGGAACCGCGTCGGACTGCGCATTGACTTCGTCAAAGCGGCGATAAATATCTTCTCTCATGCGGCGAACTGTGAGAATTGCTGAAGGATCCAGCGGGCGCGGGGTGAATGACATCAGATCGGACATCGAGCGAACGTTGCGAATGAAGATCCGTACCATTTCATCGGTAGCCGTGCGGGGAAAAAAGCGTTCGAACACGAGCCACATCATTGTGATTCCGAGCAGCACGCCAAGCGCGCGGTCGCGCGCCACGGTCAAGTCAGTTTGAATGGAAAAGTCGCTCAGGTGAACCAGATAGAAAGCGAAAGCAAACTGCACACCCGCGTACGAAAGCCGGGAGCTGGAACTAGCGAGCCAGCCGGCTACAGCAGTCATCAGGGCAAACAGAACCATAAATCCGCCGATGGAGTCGATGAAAGGCAAGATGAAAACCTGCGATCCCAGGCCCGCGATGATCCCGCCAAGCACGAAGCCCAAGACACGAAGGAACTGTTTCTGCCTCGAGGAGCCGATGGAGGTCAGGGCAGTGAGTACGCAAGTTGTTACAGAAGTGGAAAGGTTGGGCCAGTCCAGGGAAACATAAAACACATAGCAGAGCATCGCCGCTACGGTCCCACCGAGGATATAGCGTAAGTGCTCGGGATTGGAGAAGGCACCTGGAATGAAAACGCGAATGGCGTCGTGAGCATCCTCAAGCGGCTCAAGCGCGGGATCATCGGCATTCTCGTCGCTGAAGATTGCGGGCATTAACGAAACCATGGATTCGAGCTCAGACAGGAGAGGAGTACCGGGGCTGGGCTTTGCCTCAACCGCGGCCTCGCACGGCTGACCATGGGTGCGAAGGCACTGACGAATATCCGCGAGGCTTCGGTTAAGCCGCGAAGCACGTTCCGCGAGCCTGATCGGAAAAGAGGGATAGGCGCTGGCAAGCGCGGCCGCGAAGTCGATGGAGCGAGCCGTAAGGGACACCAACGTGCTCATGCGAGTACGATAGAGTTCGTCGTAGTTCCCCCGGGCCAAATGACGACGCAGGGCGCCCGCGCCAACAATCGCGAATTGCGCCAAAGCGGCTTGTGTTGCCGGCGCAACGGGCCGCATCTGACCGTAACAGGCCATCAGATCCTCGATCAGAACGAGTCGTGTATCAATCCCGTCGATCAGATCATCGCGGTTGTCCAGAGAGTTGAAAGCCATCTCGACGGCAAGCGTTACAAGTGCACCGACAACGGTCGCTGCAATAAGCCACAAAGTCAATTCAACGTTGCGTTCTCCAGGCCCGGGCAGGTACCAGATGCCGACAACATTGCTCACGACTAGTGCGAGGCCGGTCGCCACACCATAATTGGCAAGGCAGCGCAGCAGAAAGAAGACAAGAAACAGGCTGCAAGCCACCCAGAAAAAATGTGTTTCAGGTGTAGACGCGAGAAAACGGGCGCCAACGGGTATAAAGAGCCCTCCGATGAGAAACGCACCTACCATGAACATAGCGGAACGGGCGGTTGAGACCAAATTTTCGCGTGAAAGTAAGAAGGCTGACAGGGCGCCCACGATCCCACCGGGAATGCGGAAGGTTTCAATAATCATCATGGTCAACGTGGCAGAAATGACGACGCGCGCCAAGCGTGCGCCTCGACCGGGATAGGGTCTGAGTTCATTCCTGAGAAAGTCGGGGAACCACTCCGTGAACCGATCCGCATGGGGAAGGTGAATAGGCTCAGAAACCATGTCTACTCCCGTCGCTTAAGGGAACTTAGTCGCGGATGACCACGATGGCAGATTCTCCGAGACGGAACACGTCGGATGGAGGGTTCTGAATGCGCACGCGCACGGGAAAGCGTGATGCCAGGTGAACCCAGTTCAAAGTGCGTTGCACATCCGGGAGGCCCGGTGCAGCCAGGCGCCCAACGAGGTCGCTGTCCGGAGTGACGCCGAATCCAACGCTATCAACCACTCCTCGATAGCGGACGTCAGGGCGCGTCATCACGTAGACGTCGGCTTGCATGCCGGGTTGAATGTGGTGCAATTGGGTTTCGCGAAAGTTGGCGATGACCCACCAGGTGCGTGTATCGATCAATGTAAAGATGTGTTCGCCGGCGGTCGCATAAGTTCCTTCTGAAATCGTAAGGTTGGTTACGCGTGCGTCAAAGGGTGCAACAACATGGCAGTTATCGAAATTGTATTTAGCCGTGTCGAGGGCAGCCTGCCTGCCGGGGACCTGCCCCTCCAAAGGTTGAAGAGTGGTCACGCTGTGAGTAGCTTGCTCGACTTGCTGATGGCTTTGTACCACGACGGCCTGCGCTTGCTTCAACTGCGCTTCAGAGGCGAGCAAACCTGCTTCGGCCAAAGCAAGTTGTGACTTTGCCTGATTCGCAGCCTGCAGGCGCGATGTTTCAAGCGTACGAGCCTGGTCGACCTGGTCGACTGTGACGAACTGGCGCGCCAGAAGGGGTTCAATGCGATGAAGATTGTTTGACGCATATTC
>JASHTH010000660.1 GCA_030040655.1 Acidobacteriaceae bacterium
ATTGGCACGCAATATCTTCTGACCCTGAAGGCCGTCAACTGCGCGCGCGGAGAATCGCTGGCCAGCACGGAAGCTGAGGCCGGCGATAAGAACCACGTGCTCGATGCTCTGGGAAAGACAGCTTCGGAGATGCGGAGCAAACTGGGCGAGTCACTGAGCACGGTGGAGAAGCTGGATACGCCACTTGAACAAGCCACAACACCGTCGCTAGAAGCTCTTCAGGCCTACAGTCTAGGGCGACGGATATTTGGAGCAGATCCTGCTGCCGCAGTGCCCTTGTTCGAGCAGGCAATCCGACTGGACCCGAAGTTCGGGATGGCCCATCTCAGCCTGGGCATAAGCCAACTGAATCTTGGGGAAACCAGCCTGGGCGTGGAGAGTATCCAGAGGGCAAACAGCCTAAGCGAGCGCGTGAGCCAGTGGGAGAAATTCGCCATCGAATCACGCTATTACTACGCGGTCGGGGGTGATTTGAACAAAACTCGGCAAACTTATGAACTCTGGGCCCAAGCCTATCCGCGCGATCCGATCCCAGTTGACGTGCTGGGCACCATTTACGCTGCGCTTGGACAATACGACAAAGCCGTGGCATTGGGGCGTGACGCACACCGCATTGGCTCTGGCATCGACAATAACAACCTCGTCGCCTGCTATTTAAATGCGAATCGCCTGGATGAGGCCGTGGCCGCAGCCCGAGAGGCGCAGACGCGAGAACACGATTCCCCACTTATCCGGATCAATTTGTACCAGGTTGCATTCCTCCGGAACGATAGGTCTGCGATGGCACAGCAGGCAGCCTGGCTTGCAGGCAAGTCGGGAGCCGAAGACGTGTTACTGGACTTGGAGGCCCAGACAGCGGCCTATGCCGGGCAATTGGAGAAGGCCCGGGAGTTTTCCCGCCGAGCCGTAGCTTCAGCTGCAGCAGCGAACGAGAAAGAAACGGCGGCGGGATACGAAGCCGAGGCTGCGCTTCGCGAAGCCCTTTTCGGCAACCTAGTCCAAGCTCAGAAGGGGGCCGCAGCGGCGCTCGGCCGTTCAACGGGTCGAGATGTTCAGTACTTGGCAGCGCTAACGCTGGCCCTTGCCGGCGACGCGTCTCGGGCACAGGGATTGGCGGTCGATCTGGACAAGCGTTTCCCCGAAGGCACGATTGTCCAGTTCAACTATCTTCCGACCGTCCGCGCCCAACTCGCGCTCGCCCGCAACGATCCAACCCGATCTATTGAAGCTCTTCAAGCCGCTAGTCCCTACGAATTGGGGACCGAGGGCAACGCGCTCCTGGGCGGCGCATACTTGCCTGCTCTGCATCCCGTCTACGTGCGTGGGATGGCGTACCTAGTCGCGCATCGAGGGAGTGAAGCAGCCGCTGAGTTCCAGAAGGTTCTCGACCATCCGGGAGTCGTCGTCAGCCAACCCATCGGCGCACTCGCGCACCTTCAAATCGGCAGAGCTTATGCCACGGAGGGAGACACGCCAAGAGCCAAAGTCGAATATCAGGACTTCCTTACGCTCTGGAAAGACGCCGACCCCGACATTCCCATCCTGAAAGCTGCCAAAGCCGAATACGCTAGGCTCAAGTAGCTTCGGAGTTGATTACCTGGGCCCACACTCTGGTGGAAGATGGCAAATCTCGGAAGCCCAAAACGCGGGGAGAGGAGTTCATGGTAGCCAACAAATCCTCGATCTTCCGCTTCGACGACGTCGAGGTCCGCGAGCGGGAGTTCTCGCTGACCAAGGCTGGGAAGGTGCTAACGGTCGAGCCGAAGGCCTTTCGCGCGCTCCTGTTTCTGCTTCGCAACCCGCAGAGGCTCATCTCGAAGGAAGAACTGCTGAACTCCGTCTGGGGCGATGCCGCCGTCACCGAGGGTTCCCTGACGCGCTGCATCTGGCTGCTGCGCAGTGTCCTGGGCGACGACATCCGCAGCCCGCGCTACATCGAGACTGTGGCCACGGTGGGGTATCGGTTTATCTGCAAGGTTGAGGTTTCCGAGGAGACTTCAGGATCGTTGGAGCCTGCCGGCGAGTCCACAAGCCCGGCCGGGGCCGTGACCAGCGCCGAGAAGAAGGATGAGAGCCGCAAGCGCCCAGCGCGGTGGGTGCTCTCCGGCGGCGTCATGCTGCTTGTCTGCCTGGCAGCGGGAATCTGGTACCTGAGCCGGCCGTTACCGCCGCCGCGCGTTACGGGATACACGCAACTCACCCACGACGGTGTCTCTAAAACCCTGGTTGGAACGGACGGAACCCGACTCTATTTCACTGAATACGACCCACCGGCCATTTTTCAATCCGCAATATCCGGCGGAGGGCTGGCACCGATCCCGGTCACGGTTCCGGGAGCTGGAGGCCCGGTATTGGTCGATGTTTCATCGGATGGGTCCACTCTCCTCGTCGCCCCGGAAGTCAAGGGATACGGGCTCCTTGGTGGGGAACTCGCACTGTGGAGCGCCCGCGTCCTGGGAGGCCCGGCTCGGCGCATGGGAGACGTCGTAACCGATGACGCAGCTTTTTCCCCCGACAGCAAGTTCGTGGCCTTCTCCGGGGACGGCGGAATCTGGCTCGTGCGGAGCGATGGAGCTGGAGCTCACAAGCTCGCCACGGTCGAGGGCGACATTTCCCGCTTTGCCTGGTCGCCGGATGGCGCTACCATCCGGTTTACAAAGGACGACTCGATCTGGGAGATGTCGGCGAGCGGTTCGAATCCTCACCAGTTATTTCCTGGGGGGCACGGTTCAATGAGGCAGTGCTGCGGCCATTGGACCCCGGACGGGAAGTTTTTCCTGTTCCAGGCCCAGCCTAAAGCACTTTTCGATGAGGGAAGCGAAATCTGGGCCCTGGATGAGCGTCGCAGTCCGTTTCGGACGCCCCGGACCGAGCCGGTTCAATTGACTTCCGGTCCGATCCGATGGGGATGGCC
>JASHTH010000661.1 GCA_030040655.1 Acidobacteriaceae bacterium
TCGAGGCTGCCTTCTCCGATGCGCTGGCCGTTTACATGCTCTCGTTGGCCGTCGATTTCGACTATCACGACCTGCGCGAGCGCGAATATCCGCTGCTGGCTGCGCCCGCCCTGGCCGAGCGCCTGCGCCATGTGGCCTCGCTGTTTCCGGCGAATCCCGGATACGAGTTTCAGGTGCTTTACCGGCGCAAGGGGTGAAGGCCTCATCCGGCCGCAACGCCAATCTCATCGGAGAGCCAATCGCGAAAGATCGAGAATCGTGGGCAGCGAATCGCTATTTTGTCGCGCTCGATTCTCTGAAGCAACTGGCTTGCGTGGTGGATCTTTGCGTACTTGCCCTTCTGCGTTTTCTCGGTCGCCGCTTCCAACTTGGCGTAGATATCGCCCTTCGGCTCCTCCTCGAGGTTAGGACGTTGCGGGAGCTTGTTTTTCCTGTATCCCTTCTTATAGAAATCTTCCAGCGCTTCGGGATCGGCGACGATCCACGCTTCCATGCATTGAACCATCAGATGAATTCGCTCTGGCGCGACATTTGTCACATCCCATCCGCCGCTTTGGCCTCGCCCAGCCGTTCCTTGCCTTTGCATCAGATGATCGCGGCGAACCAAGGCATCTTTCGAGCGGTCGGTAGGAACCGGTGAGATAGGTGATTCGGAATCGACCAGCATGGCGTTGATTCGATCCGAGCGCACCAAAACGGCATTCTGGAAGGCTTCGTACGCATCCTGCCTTCCGCCGCAGCAGACGAAAACCAGACCGATCCGCCTCCTGCTTGCCGAGGATTTCTCAAAATCAAACAGCGCGTCGAATCCACGCCGTAATTCGGCCTTCTGTTCTTTGCTGTCTCCGCCGCCCTCGACGTAGACGTAAATGTCGTTCAAAGATTGCCCCCGATTTCGCCGATCCGCCAGATTTCTCCAAGCTTGTACTTATCCAGCCAGAACTTCAGTTTCTTCGAATCGAGCCGCTGCAGCACCGTGCCATTACGATATTCGCAAACCAGGACCGAGTCTGCGACCTCGGTCAGCGCGGAAACGAGCGCATCCGAGTGAGTGGTTACGATCAGTTGCGTTCTCTCCGAAGCCTCCTGTAGCAGATTTGCCAGCAGCGCCAGCGCATCGGGGTGCAGCCCAAGCTCAGGCTCCTCAATACAGATCAACGGCGGCGGAGTAGGGGCAAGCAACTGCGCCAGAATTGCCATGAAGCGAATCGTTCCGTCGGAGAGCCTTGACGCCGGAATCGGCTGCTTGAGACCGCTTTCGTGCAGGTAGAACTGCACCGTCCTGCCCTCGATGCGCGTGCTGTAACGTTCGAAGCGCGGGAGGAATCGCTTCAGGTAGCCATTGAATTCCGACCAGGTGCCAGAATGTTCGAGTTGGTTGAAGATCAACCCTAGGTTTCTTGAATCGGGCGCAAGAGAGTCGGCGGGGAGATCGGCGGGTTGTGGCTTGCGAACTTCGGCGTCGGGGCCGAAGTTCCACTCGCGTAAGGAGTGAATGAACCCTAGATTCCGACCGAGCTCTGTAATCTCGGGGAAACTCGAAGGGTCCTTGAGTTGTGCCAGGATTGATTCATCTGGAAGTATGGACCTTCTTTCGATCACCTTTTGATCGCGCCGAACCGATTTGTTCGGCGGCCAAATCGAGAGGCCGAAAACGACAGCGTCGCCTTCCACGAATCGATAATAGAATTGCTCGGTTCCTCCTGGGGACTGATCGGCGTCCTCTAGGACCTCCTCAATAACTTCGACACGCTGACCTACCTCGGCAAATCTAAGCCAATATCTCAGAGTCTTCGGATAAGGTGAACTATAGAGATCTGCCAGACTTGGAATTATATGTCTCGCTGCAAAGTTCTCAACCTCAACTTCTATCTTTCCGAAAATCCTAGGGTTGTCTCCCTTCCACAACCACTCCCTTACACCCCCCCCGCTCCGGATCGCCGACGCAAAACCGGTTGGCAGCGCGTGAAGCAATTCAATCGCTTCGATTAGGTTCGATTTCCCCGAGCCGTTGGGTCCGATCAGCACATTCAACGGCGTGAGCGGGATCGCCTCCGAATCCGGCGGAAACGACAGAAGCCCTTGCAATCGAAGGGATTTCAGGAACGGCACGCTTGCCTCCGCTTGGCGGTTGCAGCCAAGATACACCACTCCAGTCTATGGGCACCGAAGGCTGCCTCACTGCGGAGGGGTCGGGCCGTCTGCCTTACCCAGAATCCGGAACCCCAGCTCCCCCGAGTTCCAATCCAGCGCTGCGTGGAGCAGCATCGCCGGCCACAGCGACGCGGAGGCGAGCATGACGCCGGACATGACCAGCCCAACGAGTGCCGTTCGCGGCACTTGGGCCGGGCCAAGGTACACGTGGCCGAAACCGAAGGCGATGGCGCTCAGAAGGACTGCCGGAACCAGCCCCGTCCACACGGCGAGATACCAGGTGAGAAATCCGCGATAGATGACTTCTTCGCACACGCCGGCCGTGAAGGAGACCAGCCAAAATGCCTTGTGTTCGGCGGCGGTGCGCGGCAGCAGCGGTTCGGCGTACTTGAGCATCGCGCGAACCTTGTCACGGGTCTTGGGCTTCTTCAGAATGGCCCGCTTCTGCGCCACCAGCAGAGCGACAACTGCCGCGGTAAACGCAAGCCCGCCCGCGAGCCGCCACCCGGACGGGCTGCCCAACCATAGGCTGGACCAGGGCCGTCGCCACATCGCCCAGACGGCCAGCAGAACAACCGCGAGCAACCATTCTCCTGCAATGATGTTGCGGTAGTAGCGCAACCGCGCGCCGGAAAACCCGGCGGCCAGCCTGCGCAGATAACGCGGCCAATTCCAGCGCCACTCAATGAGCGGCAACAGCAACAGAAGCGCAAAGACCACGTGATCGAATACTTTGTGCGGTCCGGTCATCTTCCGCTCCATCCCTCATTTCGTCGGCTTTTGAACCTCGAAGGCCGCTAGTACCTCGGGCCGGGCGCGAAACTTCCCAAAGACCGAAACCGCGTGGATCGCCGCACGTGCCAGCTCCGGCGTGACATCGTCCTCCAGCTTCAGCACACCCACGACGCGGATATCCAACGGTCTTCCCGTCTCGACCCGTCGCTCCAGCTCCTCGCGCCCGATCACGGCCGCTCCGAGGACCATCGACTGCCGCTCGACGGTTTGCCGCACCGTGGTTGAATGGCTCTGCAATTGGTTACGGACTGCGGCCACCAGGAAGTCAGTCCGGCTGGAATAAAACCCCAGCTCGACGAGCAAATCCACCTGCCCCAAATCCACGACGCTCAGATTGAAAGAGACCTTCTCAGTGTCCGGCATACAATTAGAATCTGCTAATACTCCTACCAGAATACAGGTTTCCAATGCAATAGAAATATTCCCGGCAGAATACCTAAAGATGACAAAAACGCAGTTTCTTAGCAAAGAGGGGAACAACAGCCGGCCCGATCAAAAGCGGCAACCTGAGCCTTTTTGGGCAGTGTCCTTAATCTTTGATGGATGGCGATTGTTGTTGTGGTGCAGGAGTGGTCCCGCCGCTCCGGCCAGTCCTGTCGACTCGGTCGAGGAACTGGATGAACTCTATGGGTGCACCATCGCACATCACAAAAGCCACCAGAACCCCTTCGGAGGGGCTGTTCGGTTCGATCAAGATCTCGTGGCCCTTCAGCGCCTCGGCAAGATCGTCCACCTCGAAGGCAACATGTGCCCTGGTCTTTACCAACTCGGGCAATGGGCAATCGCTCTCGTATCGCATCCATTGGATGCCGAACGGATTGCGTTGGTGGTCGGTGCAGTACAGCTTGTGGCGGGACAGGTAAATCTCACCTGCCTGCTCGACATCAGTCGGGATGCCCACGTGGTGATACTTCATCGTGCCTCGCCTTAGTCTTTGCAACCTCGGGGTTAACCGGGTGGGGCGATTATAGCGCTCCAATTCCCTGAACAACTTGCTCGACGTGTCGACGCTGCCTACGATCCGGGACCGCCTCCAGGAAGCTGGCGTAACGGCGCGGTACTACTCCAACGTGCCGTTCCTGGCGATCTGGGGAACGAAATACATAGGCATCTCCGCTTTGTATGACCACACCTCGGTGCTCAAGCTGAACGAGTGGCGCTTCGGCCCGGAGCCGCTCACCGCGCGCGACGCGTCCGACGAGATCGCCAATCCGGCGCTTGCGCTCAGATTCACATCCCCGGAGCCCTCGGTTCCGTCGCTTCGATGATTCCCGAGCCGGCTCGGGATCCGTGCACGCTTTGGGACATCTTCGAGGGACTCGACGAAAAAGGCGGTGCGATCGTGAACAAAAAGAGAGCCGAGTCGATGGCCCCGGCCAGGCACAGCAAGGACGAAGGCAACGAGACCTACGGCTTTTATCTGCTGATGAAGCCGGAACGCACGCGTGGCTGGCGGATCCCGAGCAACCTGGTGGAAAAACGACCGAAACGGTTGCGCATTCCCACCCTTTCCGCTCACAGCGGCGAGCCAAAAAGGACGGGGCAGCCGCATCAGCGGCTCCGAAACGAAGCAACCGCGGGACGGTTTTATCTTAAAGCGGCTACGGCCTCGGTATCCGTTCCTTCCGGGGCCTGCGGGGTTTGCGGGGGCGGGGCAGCGGGTTTCGCCGGGGGCGTGAGCACAAATCCCTTGCGAACGATGGCGAATCCCTGGTCGGGCAACTCGGCCTGGAGGAGTTGATTCTCCGTCCCAGAGAAGAGATCGATCGTTTGGCCGGCGATGGTCGCGACGAGATGATGCACGGTAATCGGATTACCTTCCCACGTGCCTTGCTGGTCGGCGTGAGTTGCCAACTGGATGGGAACGATGGAGCCGGACTGCTTGGGAACGATCGCCCAGAGGTCGCGGTTGTTCTGCTGTGCGGCAAGGATGAGCAGCGTTTCCAGCGCGCCGGGATCGAAATCGGGGAGCATCACTGCGCCGGGACGAGCGTCGAGATGCGCTGTCGTGCTGCGGCCGTTGGCCGAGATGTTGAGAAGAATCCGGCCTGCTTCCGGCCGGCCGATCACGTTGACCGCCTCGCCATTGACGATGCCGCTCAAGACCACATGCACCAGGTGATCGGCTGAGTCGAGCTCTTCGGACTTGGAGATCTGGTAGTTCAATCCGGAGATGTTGATGCGAACCAGCGAGCTTGAGTCGTAGCCGGACGGCGTGGCCTTGACGTTGAAGGTGGCCGTACCGACCTGCGTGCGGTTCTGAGAGATGTCGAATGTGGCCGACTGGCCGAAGATGGCCGCCGGCATCAAGGCAAGAACTCCCGCGAGCGGGAGGAATGCAAATCTGCGCAACACTTTCCGTACCACTCCTGCACCTTAGACACCGGAAAGCGGAGGAGGTTGTGGAGCAGGGACTGAGGGGCTGAGGGACTAAGGGAGACCATCGCTGAGAGGAACAAGCGGAGGGGAACGGAGCAACTCCCAGAGCTGCGTCTACCTGCTGCGTATATCCTGTGAAGATCCACGCCGGAAAAGTCCAGCGGCAGGCGTTGCTCACGAACCCAATCGTCCTCGGGGCGCGCAAATCGCTGACGATCTACTTAGTCCCTAGTCCCTTAGTCCCTCGGTCACGCTTTCGCCTTTTCGAAGCGCTTGTTCGCCTCGGCCCAGTTCACCACGTTCCACCACGCAGCCAAGTAGTCGGGGCGTCGATTCTGGTACTTCAGATAGTAGGCGTGTTCCCAGACGTCGTTGCCCAGAACCGGATAAAGGCCGTGGCTTAGCGGCGAATCCTGGTTGGCCGTGGTGATTACCTTGAGCTTGCCGCCGGTGAAGACCAGCCATCCCCAGCCGGAGCCAAACTGCTTGGCCGTGGTTTCGTTGAAGGTCTTTTTGAAGGCCTCGAAGTCTCCGAAGTCGGCCGAGATCTGCTTGGCGATGGCGCCGGACGGTTCGCCGCCGATGCCGGGGGAGCCTGGTTTTCCCATCAGCAGCCAGAAGGCCGAATGATTCGAGTGGCCGCCGCCGTTGTTGCGCACCGTGGTGCGGATGTCCTCGGGGACGGCGTTGAGATCGCGCAGCAGATCGTCGACCGATTTGGCGGCCAGATCGGGATGGCTGGCCAGCGCGGCATTCACGTTGTTGACGTAAGCCTGGTGGTGTTTGTCGTGGTGCAGGTGCATCGTCTCCGCGTCGATGAAGGGTTCCAAAGCGGCGTAGTCGTAGGGAAGCGGTGGCAATTGGTAAGCCATTAGCAAAATCTCCTTCGTTCGAATGCATTGCGTGTTGTGGTGAGGTTCGTAGCCAGAAAATGGCCCCGGCGAGATGCAACGCAATCTTCACATTACACCCGCAGCCCAACCCATATGTTTGGATGGATGCAGGAAGGAAGGAGCGGGTTCGCGAAACTGGGCAGTCCGACCGGCCGTGCCACCATGCGGAACCAGCCCTGCGGGTGAGCGAACGAAACGGGTAACCAACCGCCGCACGAATCATCGATTAAGTGAATGCGGCTTCTCCGCAGTACGGAGTGCCGATTCCACACTGTAAGATTGCCGCTATGATCGACCCCTCGTTGTATCGCTGGCTTGATTTGCAGGGCGAGGCTTTTGGCTCGCCGGGCTTGGCGCCGCGCTGGACCTCGAGCGTGAAAGACGCCGTCGGCACCGCCTATTCAGCCTCGAGCCGCATCTGGTTCACCTGCTCGCACGGCATTCTGAACGAGATTTATCACCCCACGATCGACCAGCCGCAGGTGCGGGACATGGAGTTTCTGATCACCGACGGCGAGACGTTTGTCCACGAGGAGAAGCGCGATCTCGATTCGACCTTCGAGTACATTCACGACGAGGCGTTGGGGATTCGCTATGTGAACCGCGATCGCGACGGGCGCTATAGCCTGACGAAAGAAATCGTCTGCGACCCGCATCATTCCGTAGTGCTCACGCGGGTGACGCTCGCCGGACACGAGGACCTGCTGCCCCGGCTCAAGGTGTACGCGCTGCTGGCGCCGCATCTCGATGGAGGCGGCGCGGAAAATTCGGCACGCGCGGTGGATGTGGCCGGCTACAAGGCGCTGGCGGCGTGGAAGAACAGCTGGTCGCTGGCGATGGCGGCGAGCCCGGGCTTCTCGCGGGTCAGCTGCGGATTTGTGGGCACGAGCGACGGCTGGCACGACCTGATGGAAAACTTCCGGATGGATTGGGAGTTCGGATCGGCGACTAGGGGCAATCTGGCGCTGATGGGCGAGCTCAAGATCGACGGCGCGCGCGCGTTCACGGTGGCCGTGGGGGTGGGGGGAACGCTGCATACCTCGCTGCAAAAAACCATCGTGGCGCTGGCCACGCCCTTCGAGCAGCACCGCGACCGGTTCGTGGAGCAGTGGCAGCGCGCGGCGAGCCCAACCTCGCTGGCGCGCAAATCGCGCGACGGCGGCCGGCTGATGCGCACCAGCCTTCACGTGCTGCTGACCCACGAGGACAAGACCTACTCGGGCGCGTTCGTGGCATCGGCGTCGATTCCCTGGGGACAGGTAAAGGGCGACGACGACCTGGGCGGCTACCACCTGGTATGGACGCGCGACATGGTGCAGACAGCCAGCGCGCTGCTGGCCTGCGGCCGCGCGGAAACGGCGCGCCGCGCGCTGGTGTATCTGGCTTGTACGCAGCAACCCAACGGCGGCTTTGCGCAGAACTTCTGGATCGACGGAACGCCGTATTGGACCGGCCAACAGCTCGACGAGGTCGCGTTTCCGATCATTCTGGCCTGGCGTCTCTGGAAGGCCAACGGCCTGGGCGATATGGACATTTTTCCCTTCGTGGAGCGCGCCGCCGGATTCCTGGTGCGCAATGCGCCCATCACCCACCAGGAGCGATGGGAAGAGAACGCGGGCTATTCGCCGTCAACCCTGGCCGCGGTGATTGGCGGACTGATCTGCGCGGCAGAGATCGCCCGCGCGCACGAATCCATCGAGATGGCCGTTTTCCTCGAGGAGTTCGCCGACTGGATCGAGCGCCACCTGGAAGATTGGACCGTGACCAACAACGGTGTCCTGGAACCGCAGGTGAAGCGTCATTACATGCGCATTCGCCCGCCGGAGATTGGCGAGGCGTACGCCTGCGAAAGCTGCGGCACCGAGCACATCCGTCTCTCCAACCGGCCGCCGGGAACGCGCTACGAGTTCGAGGCGCGCGAGATTATTGATGCCGGCTTCCTCGAATTGGTGCGCTACGGCGTCCGCCGCGCCGACGACCCGTTGATCGTAGACTCGCTCGTGGTCGTCGACAAGGTGCTGAAGCGCGATCTGCCGCAGGGTCCGGGTTGGCTGCGCTACAACTGGGATGGCTACGGCCAGGGCCCCAACGGCGAGCCGTATCAAAGTTGGGGCCAGGGCCGCGTGTGGCCGCTGCTCACCGGCGAGCGCGCCCACTATGAATTGGCCGCCGGCAACGATATTTCATCGCTCATCAAAACCTACGAAGGCTTTGCCAGTTGCGGCCAGCTGCTGCCCGAGCAGGTGTGGGACGAGCCCGACCGCCAAGAAGTGAGCATGAGGATCGGCAAGCCCGCCGGCTCGGCGGTGCCGCTGGTGTGGGCGCACGCGGAGTATTTGAAATTGCTGCGCTCGGCGGTGGACGGAAAGGTCTTCGACCGCATCTCTCCTGTATATGACCGTTACTGCGTGCCGGAAGGCCGCGAGCATTTACGCGGCGATCTTGAAGTCTATAGCCGTCACCGGCCCATCCAGAAGATCACGGCCGGAGAAACCTTGCGCATTCTCGACGAGAGGCGATTCGAAGCGCTTTGGACTTGCGACGGCTGGAAGACGCAGCACACCGCCGTGAGCCGCGCCCTGGGCAGCGCCGGATTCAGCGCGGATATCGTCCCGCAGACTGCCGCGGACCAGGATGGAGCCCGGAGCGGTCAGCTATTATGGACTCTCCGATGGCCGGAGCAGGACCGCTGGATGGGTTACAACGTAGAAATCGAGATCGAAGCGAAATCAAGCGATTGACCTTGGCCGTCTCTCCAACTTTGCGGAAAGGATGTTGCGATCTTATGGCGACGACCCTCACGGATCTTTCTATCGACCAGCTTTCTATCGATACATTGCGACTGCTCGCCGTCGACGCCGTGCAGAAGGCCAACAGCGGCCATCCCGGCGCGCCGCTGGGTTGCGCGCCGATCGCCTACCTGCTCTTCCATAAGCTGATGAAGCACAACCCGGCGCATTCGAAATGGGCCGACCGCGATCGGTTTGTGCTTTCCAACGGGCACGCCTCAGCCCTGCTCTACTCCACGTTGTATCTGGCCGGCTACAAGGTGACGCTCGACGATTTGAAGGCGTTCCGGCAGTGGCACTCGAAGACGCCCGGCCATCCCGAATATGGCGACACCGACGGCGTCGAAGTTACGACCGGGCCGCTGGGGCAGGGCATGGCGATGGCCGTCGGCATGGCGATCGCCGAAAAGCACCTGGCCGCGGTTTACAACAAGCCCGGCTTCGAAGTGGTCGATCACCACACCTATGTTCTTTGCGGCGACGGGGACCTGATGGAAGGCGTTTCGCACGAGGCTTGCGCGCTGGCCGGCACGCTGGGACTGGGCAAGCTGATCGTTTTCTATGACGACAATCTGGTTTCGCTCGATGGACCCACCGAGCTCAGCTACAACGACGATGTGCTCGAGCGCTTCAAGGGTTACCACTGGCATGTGCAGCGGGTGGCGGACGGCAACGATCTCGGCGCCATCGAGGCGGCGATTGAAGCGGCGACGAGCGAACCCGGGAAGCCGTCGCTGATCGCGGTGCGTACGGTGATCGGATACGGCAGCCCCAAAGCCGGCACCAACAAGGTGCACGGCGAAGCATTGGGCGTGGAAGAAACCGCGGCGACCAAGAAGTTTTTCGGCTTTCCGCCAGAGCAGAGCTTTTACGTCCCCGAAGACGCGCTGGCCAATTGGCGCAAGGCCGTCGATCGCGGCAAGCAGCTCGAATCCGAGTGGAACGATCTGTTCTCGAATTACAAGAAGGCGAATCCCGATCTCGCCGCCGAGTTCGAGCGCACGCAGAAGGGTGAGCTGAAATCGGGCTGGCAGGCTGCGATTCCGAGCTTCCCCGCCGGCAAGCCGCAGGCCACGCGCAACGCCGGCGGCGCGGTAATGAACGCCATCGCCGCGCAGGTTCCGGAGCTCTTTGGCGGCGCGGCCGACCTGACGACTTCGACCAAGACGATCTTCAAGCCGGGCGAGAGCTTTCACGTGAATCCTGCCGGCCGCAACGTCTTCTTCGGCGTGCGCGAGTTCGGCATGTGCGCCGCGGTCAACGGCATGTCGGTGCACGGCGGACTGATCCCGTTCGGCTCGACGTTTTTCGTCTTTACCGACTATTGCAAGCCGGCGCTGCGGCTCGCCGCGCTCATGAAGGCCCACGCGCTCTTCGTCTTTACGCACGACTCGATCGGCTTGGGCGAAGACGGGCCTACGCACCAACCGGTCGAACACCTGATGGCGCTGCGCGCGGTTCCGGGAATGACCGACTTTCGCCCCGCCGACGCCAACGAGACGGCATCATGCTGGCGCCTGGCGCTCGAACGCAAAAGTCCGAGCTTCTTCGCGCTGAGCCGCCAGGATCTGCCGGTGATCGATCCGGCTTCGCACGATTCTTACGCCGCAGTCAGCCGGGGTGCGTACATCCTGGAGGACGCGAAGGATCCACAAGTCGTACTGATCGGCACCGGATCCGAATTGTGGCCCGCGGTGGACGCGGCGAAGATGCTTGCCGAGGAAGGCATTCGCGCGCGCGTGGTCAGTTTCCCAAGCTGGAAACTCTTCGAGGAACAGTCGCTGGAGTACAAGGCGAGCGTGTTGCCGGCCGGCGTGCCCAAGTTAGCCGTAGAAGCCGGCGCCACGCTGGGCTGGTGGAAGTACGTCGGCCAGGACGGCGATGTGATCGGGGTCGATCGCTTCGGAGCCTCCGCGCCGGGCAAGACGGTGCTGGCGGAACTCGGCTTCACCGCGGAGAACGTGGCGGCGAGGGCGAAGAAGCTGGTGAAGTAGCGAGTCAGCAAGTCAGCGGACCAGCAAGTCAGCGTGAAGCTTTCTGGATTACGCAGAAGTCGTGGTGCTGGGCCGGCGGCGCTGACTCGCTGACTTGCCGACCTGCTGACTCGCCAAGGGGAAAGGAAGTTCAAAGTGAAGCTCGTTATCAGCGCCGATCATGCCGGTTTCAACCTCAAAGAAGAAGTGCGCGCCTATCTGACCAAGGCAGGACACGAGATCGTCGATCTCGGCGCGTACAACGGCAACGTGCCCGACGACTATCCCGACTTTGCCGAGAAAGTTGGCGAGGCCATCCGGCAGGGCGTGGCGCCGCGCGGCATTCTCATCTGCGGTTCAGGCGTGGGCGTCTGCGTGGCGGCGAACAAGATTCCGGGCATCCGCGCGGGCATGTGCCACGACACCTACTCGGCGCATCAGGGCGTGGAGCACGACGACATGAACGTGATCATATTCGGCGCCCGCATTATCGGCGCGTCGCTGGCTTATGAGCTGGTCGAGGCATTCATCCATGCCAAATTCATCGCCGGCGAAGAGCGGTTTCAGCGCCGATTCAAGAAAGTGCTGGCGATCGAGGCCAAGTATCAGTGCGGGCAGGGTTCGAGCAGCCAGGCGTAGCGGCTCCGAGCGACTCGGTACATTTGAAAATGCACGGCTTGACTGGATTGCTGCAGAATAGTTCGACCAAGGGCAACGAGTGTCAGGGCACGACTTTAGTCGTGCCGTAAGCGGCTTTTTTTGAATTTGGGCTTCAGCCCCTGCCTGCTGAAGGACGTTTTGAATTCTGTTTCTCGGTTGCTGAAGCCCGCTCGGAGTGCTTGAAATGGCGGCTCAAATCGGCACGACTGCAGTCGTGCCCTGATATTTGTCCGTGAAATGTAACACTTTGTTCCCTAGCGGAGGCCGCGCGAAGGCGCGAGACAAAAGAGACCGGATGCTTCCCTTCGACGTAATCCTCTTCGATGTGGGCGGAGTCCTGCTGACCAACGGCTGGGACCACTGCGAGCGCGCGGAGATCATGGCGAAGTTCCGGCTCGATCCGGCGGCCTTCGAAGCCAGGCACCCCGCGCCGAACGACAAATGGGAGCGGGACCTGATCTCGTTGGAGCAGTATCTCGATGCCACGGTGTTCTATGAGCCGCGCAGTTTTTCCAAGGAAGATTTCTTCGCGGCAATGTGCGCCGAGTCGATTGAACTTGCCGATGGCGCGCTGGGAATCCTCCGCGAGATTGCGGCATCAGGAAAGTACATGGTCGGAGTGCTAAACAACGAAGCGCGCGCGACGAACGAATATCGTTTTCAGGCGTACGGCCTGCGCGATTGTATCGACGTGGCGCTGAGTTCATGCTACCTGGGCCTGCGCAAGCCTGAGGCGGCGATTTACCGGCGCGCGTTGGATATTCTGGGCAAGCCCGCGGAGCGGATTCTTTTCATCGACGATCGCGCCGAGAACGCGGCCGGAGCCGCGGCGGCGGGAATGACGGCAATCCGGTTTGAGGGCGCGGAGGCCTTGCGCCGGCAACTCGAGGAGTTCGGAGTCTTCGCAACGAGATAGGAGGCAGGGATGCAACTTGGAATGATTGGCCTGGGCAGGATGGGCGGCAACATGGCGGAGCGGCTGCGCCTCGCCGGCCACCAGGTCGTCGGCTTCGATTTCAGCGCCGAAGCGGTCAAGCGGCTCACCGACGCGGGCAACGTGGGCGCTTCGTCGCTCGAGGAGATGACCAAGAAGCTCCAGGGCCGCAAGGCCATCTGGATCATGGTGCCGCAGGGCAAGCCCGTCGACGAGACCATCGCCAAGCTCGAGCCGACGCTGAACCAGGGAGACATTCTGATCGATGGCGGCAACTCGAACTACAAGGACTCGATGCGCCACTACAAGGAGGTCACAGCAAAGGGCTTCCAGTTCGTCGATGTCGGCACGTCGGGCGGGGTGTGGGGACTGAAGGAGGGTTACAGCATGATGATCGGCGGCGACAAGGAAGCCGTCGAGTATCTGCGGCCGATCTTCGAAGCGCTGGCTCCGGGCACGGACAAGGGGTGGGGCCATGTGGGTCCAGCCGGAGCGGGGCACTTCGTCAAGATGGTGCACAATGGGATTGAGTACGGCATGATGCAGGCTTTCGCCGAGGGCTTCACCATCATGGCCAAGAAGGTCGAGCTGCATCTGGATCTGGCGCAGATCTCCGAGATCTGGCGGTTCGGCAGCGTGGTGCGGAGCTGGCTGCTCGACCTGACCGCTGACGCGCTGGCCAAGAACCCGACGCTCGAAGGCCTCGAAGCCTATGTTGCCGATTCCGGCGAGGGCCGCTGGACGGTCTTCGAGGCCATCGATCTCAATGTTTCCGCGCCGGTCATCACCGAGTCCTTGATCCGGCGCATCCGCTCGCGCGAGGAAAACAATTTCACCGACCGCATGCTGGCCATCATGCGCAATGCGTTCGGCGGGCATGCGGTGAAGAAAGACTAGTTCTGAGCTTTCAGCCGTCAGCTCTCAGCTTTCAGCACGTCGAGGGGATACGGGAATTTCGTGGAAAGAGACTTACACCGGAGACCGTGAACTTAGAACTGTGAACTGCGAACTGATAGCTGAAAGCTGATAGCTGACAGCTCGAACGGCACAGGAGGTTGAAACGCCATGGCGACCATTCAAATGAGGGTAAGCGAGGAGGATCTTTCCCAGCTCCCGCGCGGAAACGAGCGGATTCCCGAGCCGCTGATCATGACCATCTTCGGCGCCTCGGGCGATCTGACCAAGCGCAAGCTGCTGCCGGCGCTCTTTCACCTCGAGCAGAACGGGCTTCTTCCCGCCAAATTCGCCATTGTGGGTGTGGCGCGCCGGCCGCTGGGCGACGGGTTTGCGGCCGACATGCGCGACGGCATCGTCAAGTTCGGCGACGTCGATGCGAGCGATCCCAAGATCGACGAGTTCGTCAAGAAGATCGGTTATTTCGCGCTGAACTTCGACGATCCCGGCCACTACCAGGCTCTCAAAGCCGAGCTTGATCGTCTGGCGCAGGAGAGAGGCATCGGCAACAACCGGCTCTTCTATCTCGCCACCGCGCCGGAATTCTTTGCGGGAATTATCGAGAACCTGGGCGCGCAGGGCATGGCTCAGCCGGAAAAGGGCCGCTCGGCTGTGGTCATCGAAAAGCCTTTCGGCCACGACCTGGCCTCGGCTCGCGAACTGAATCACCAGGTCAACGGAGTCTTCAACGAAAGCCAGGTCTTCCGCATCGACCATTATCTGGGCAAGGAGACGGTGCAGAACATTTTGGTCTTTCGCTTCGCCAACGGCATCTTCGAGCCGATTTGGAACCGCAACTACATCGACCATGTACAGATCACCGCCGCGGAGACGCTCGGAGTCGAAGGCCGCGGACCGTTCTATGAGAAAGCCGGCGCGTTGCGCGACGTGGTGCAGAACCACGTGATGGAACTGCTCAGCTTTGTCGCCATGGAGCCGCCATCGAGTTTCGAAGCCGAAAGCGTGCGCCGCGAGAAGCTCAAGGTCTGGCAGGCGATTCCGCCGATTCCGATCCTGAGCACGGTACGCGGCCAGTACGGGCCCGGCGTCGTCGAAGGGCAGCGCGTGCCCGGCTATTGCGACGAGGAGCGCGTCGATCCCGAGTCTGGCACCGAGACCTACGCCGCCGTGCGTCTCGAGATCGAGAACTGGCGCTGGGCCGGTGTGCCGTTCTACCTGCGCGCGGGCAAGCGGCTCAAGAAGCGCGTCACCGAGATCAGCATCCAGTTCAAGCAGCCGCCGCTGCTAATCTTCAACCGCATGCAAGCGAGCGGGCCATGCACCGAGATTCAGCCCAACCTGCTCGCCATCCGCATCCAGCCCGACGAAGGCATTTCGCTGCGCTTCGGCGCCAAGGTGCCGACGACGCCGGAAATGGCTGTCTGCCCCGTGATTATGGACTTCGATTACGCTTCGGCCTTCGGCCGTTCGACAGCGAATGGTTACGAGCGCCTGCTGCTGGACGCGATGCTCGGCGACCAGACGCTCTTCGCGCACCGCGACGGCGTAGAGACGACCTGGTCGCTCTACACGCCGATCCTGCAGGGGTGGGCGGCGAAAAAGCCTGA
>JASHTH010000662.1 GCA_030040655.1 Acidobacteriaceae bacterium
AGCGCAGCGAGGAAGGCAGCCTCATCGCGACAGAGATGCTTTGTGAATCCGGCCAGCGGACCAGAGATGGCGGCTTGGCGCCACAACGGCCAAGCCGCAGCATCCCGTTCTCGAACCATGCGGCAGAATTCTCTTGCCGCGGAAGAAGCGGCGGCGATCTCCGCCGATTGCCGGTATAGTTCTTCGAGATACGGCCGCGCATCGCCGGGTTCTTTCAACAGGAGCCATGCGATTTGCCGCGGGGTCGTCCGCGGCGGAACAAGCGGAGATGATGGTTGCCCGCAGGGAGATCCTTGCGAGCCATCGTGCTTGCGGAGCCAATCCCGAAGCGTGCGTGGCCGACCTGTGAAACCTTGTGCATGCAATTCCCGCCAAAGCTGGTTTCCGTTGCGACAGCCCTGTCGCCGGCGCATATCCAGATACTCGCGATACGGATCTACAGTCGAGAAATGGTGGCCCTGTCTCCGCTCCGGAAAAGTCTGAGCTCTGATCCAGCCCCGTATGGTCTTTCGGCTCATTTCACAACCACGCGCAATCTCTCGCTGGGAAACACCTTGGTGGACAAGTTTCATGACGGCTTGGTATCGGGCCAGACGGCGCTCCCGATTCTGTTGCTTGGCTCGGCCTACGGCAAAAGACGGTGTTTCTGGAGAAGCTTCCTGTTGGCCTGGCGCGTCCGCGGCTGTTTTCGCGCCCTTGGTTACGGCTCGCGCCGCTTCCGTCAGTAGCCGGTGATGAGGCCGGAGAACGTCGACCAGAGTCTGGCGCATGTTGTGCAGCAGATGCCATCGGTCGGCAACCTGCAGGGCGTGCGGCACGGCCTTGGTGGCCGCCTCGGCATACAGACTGGCGCGGTCGCGGCTGACGATCTCTGCTCCGGGATGGGTGCGCAGCCACTGCTCGGTGCTCTCCACGCTGCGCTCAGGCAATAGATCGATCACCTTGCCCCGCTCCAGGTCGCAAAGGATCGTGCCGTAGCGGCGCCCCTTGCGCCACGCCCAATCATCGATCCCTAGCACTCGCGGCGCCCGGGCTGGATCCACTACGGCCCTGTGGCGCAACTGCCGAAGCAGAGTAGAATTGCTGGCCAAAATGCCAAGTCGCTCGGCCAAGCGAGAGCCGGCAGATCCTCCCAATGCCCATGTGATCTGCTCCAATGCAAGGCTTAACCGCGAGGTGCGGCGCGCGTACCATGGCGCCGTCTCCGGCAGTCGCTCGGCAAAAATGTGCTGTCCGCAATCTTCCGTATCACAAAAGAACCGCCGCACCCGCAGCTCGACCCGGACAGGCACGCCTTCCCAAGGAAGGTCGCTCAGCCGCCGACTGTACCAACTATGGACGCGCCGGCTAATCCGTCGGCACAGAGGACAAACACTGCTCGCTGCAACCGGCCGCAGAACCATCACGAGCCGGGTTCTCGCTTGAACCAGCAACTGATCCACAACGACTTCGCCCACATCCGGCAACAATGTCCGCTGGCCCATGGCCGTCTGCGCGGAGCCGTCAGAGCTTGATTCCCTTGTAACGCTCCTCGCCTCTCCGGAAAAGTGCCAGCCGAGGTTCACCAAAATGGACCTCCAGGACCACTTCACCAAATGTGAGGAAGAACCCCTTTTACTCCGCCCTTGACAGCTTGGTCCGTTTGATAAGAATTTCACCAAGGAATCGCTTGATGAGCTTTTTCGGCTTACTTTGCAATACCGGTCGAGTACCTCATATCACCAGCTCCTGGAATTCGTCAGCCGTTTTCGTTTCTACTCACCGTTCAATGCCCTGCTGATTCATACCCAAATGCCGGGCGCAACTTACGCTGCACCACCCCACCGCTGGATACGTGAGTTCGGTCACCGGATCAAGTCTGGTGCAAGGCCCCTCGTGATTCTCCAGCCGATGGGTCCGGTGATGTTCGTGTTTGATGTTTCCGATACGGAGCCATTACCTGGCGCAAGTCCACTTCCTCGAGAGGTCACAAACCCATTTGAGGTCAGATCCGGGCGAATTCGATATGAACTCTCACGGACGATTGAAAACGCGAAGCGGGACGGCGTTCAAGTTGGTGTTCGTGACGGCGGTACACAAAGCGCCGGGGAAATCCGTGAACGCACCGGAGGCACGCAGGATGTGATCGTTCGAATTCGTCCGGAAAAGGAGGTCACAAAAGTGTCGGTTCGCTACGAGGTTCTTCTGAATTCAAATCACTCGCAGGAGGCTCGATACGCGACGCTCACGCACGAATTGGCACATCTGTACTGTGGACATCTGGGCACACCGAATCCGGACTGGTGGCCTGACCGTCGATTACCTCATCAAGCGAATCGCGAGTTTGAGGCGGAGTCTGTCTGCTACCTCTTGTGCCAGCGGCTCGGAATCGACAATCCTTCCGCGGAATACCTAGCCGGGTACGTAGAACGGTATTCCGATGTGCCCATGATCAGCCTGGAGGCGGTGATGACTGCCGCCGGTCTGATCGAGAGGATGGGACGCGAGCGACTCAAACCCCGCAAGGAAGTGAAGAAATAAACTCGCCTTAGCGTCGACTATGCCGATGTTCTTAAGTACTGGTAGAGCGTCTCGCGGCTAATGCCAAACTCCCGAGCAAGGGCCGATCGGTTCTCGCCGGTCCGCGCGCGCCGGGCGAGCTCTCGTGCGCGCTCCCTCGTGAGCGCCGGCTTCCGCCCTTTGTAGACGCCGGCTTTCTTGGCCAATGCGATGCCTTCGCGTTGGCGCTCCTTGATGAGTGATCGTTCAAACTCGGCGAAAGCGCCCATGACGCTCAAGAGTAGCTTCGACATCGCATTCTCTTCCGTCGTGAACGAGAGCTTCTCCTTCACGAACTCGACAGAGACTCGGCGATCGGTGAGGCCAAGTACGATTCTGCGTAGATCGTCGAGGTTCCGGGCGAGGCGGTCCATGCTGTGCACCACGAGGACGTCGCCGTCGCGCAGGTATTCAAGCGCAGCCTGCAGCTGTGGCCGTTTCGTGTCCTTGCCGCTTGCCTTGTCCGTGAACCGCTTGTCCAGGTGAAAGCCCTCAAGCTGGCGCACCTCATTCTGATCAATTGTGGAGACTCGAACGTATCCGACACGCTTTCCGCCTCGCCGTGCTGCGACCATATCCCGACCCTTCGATGTGTCAGGATAGACTCTGTGACGGTTCTGCAAATCTGTCAAGTTGATCGGAAATGGACTCTAGTCTGACGAGAAATGTGTCAGGGAAAACTGTCGGTTTGCGGTATACCGCAGATTGACACCAGGAACCGTCCCGCCCACCGCTCAGAGAAGCTTCGAAAATACTATTTTCTAAATAGGTATTTTGATGCTATTGTTCTGAACCATGACCAAGAACTCAGATCGGCGCGATTTGTTCCCTGGGGCGCTGGAGATGATGATCCTCCAGTCGCTGAGGCTGCGGCCCATGCACGGCTATGGGCTGGTGAAGCATATCCAGCAGGTCTCCGAGGATCTGCTGGAGATCGAAGAAGGTTCACTCTATCCGGCGCTGCAACGGATGTTGCGCGAGGCGCTGCTTGAATCCGAGATGGGCATATCGGCCAAAGGCCGGCCCACACGGATCTATCACATCACCGAAAAGGGTCTCAAGCATCTCGAGCAGGAGCTCTCCAGCTTTGAGCGAATGTTCGCCGGCGTCACGCGGGTGCTGGGAACAGCGCAGGCTTGAAAGCAGGACTAAGGGACAAGGGACCGAAGCGCAAATCGCCCGTAGATACGAGCTGAAAACTGAACGATAGAGCACTTTTGAACAGGAGTTTCGGCATGAGCTGGTGGCGTGGATTGTTTCGGCGCAGACGATATGAAGACCTGGCGGTTTCCATCGAGGAGCACATTGCCCTCAAGGTCGAGGAACTGATGGAGGCCGGCATGAGCCGCAACGACGCGGAGCGCGCCGCACACCGCGCCTTCGGCAACCGCACCGTGATCACCGAGCGCAGCCGCGAGGCGTGGCATTGGCCCACCATCGAGAGCCTGTGGGCCGACATGCGATTTGCGCTCCGGCAACTGATCAGATCGCCGGGATTCACGTTCACTGCGGTGCTTACTCTCGCACTCGGCATCGCGGTGAGCGCGACCATGTTCAGTCTGGTGAGCGCGTTTCTCATGCCGCCACTGCCCGGGCACGATGCCAAAACCATTATTGTGGTCACCTCCGTCGATCCAAACTCGCAGTTCCTTCCGGACACGGGCCAGATCTCCCCGGCAAACTTTCTCTCCTGGCGCGGGGATAGGATCTTCGCCGCAGTCGCCGCGGAGGGGGATCGAAGTGGCAGCCTTTCCGGGCCGGGACTACAGCCCGAGCAGGTTCGCTTCGAAACGGTCACGGCGAATTTCTTTTCGCTGTTCGGCGTGAAGCCGGCACTGGGCCGCGATTTTGTGGCCGGGGATGAGCAGACGGGCAGCAGTCACGAGGTGATACTGAGCCACGGACTTTGGGCGCGGAAATACGGGTCGGACCTGGGCATCGTGGGCAAAACCATTCGCCTGAACCGCGAGGACTTCACGGTCGTGGGAGTGATGCCAGTGGATTTCCGGCTCATGGGGTTTCTGCCCGAGTTGTGGACGCCACTGTCGCTTACGCCCCAAGACCGAACAGAGGCCGTGCGCAGGGACAGGTCCCTATGGTTATTCGCGCGGCTGACGCCTGGAGCAACACTGGCGCAGGCACGGACGGAGATGAGTGCGCTTGCGGAGCGTGCACAGCACGACTTTCCCGCCGAAGAGGCGCGGTGGGGTGCGATGGTGCGGACGCTCCCGGATTTCGTCGTCTACAACTTCTCCATTCGCAACGGCGTGGTCGTGATGATGACCACGGTGGCGTTCATCCTGCTCATTGCCTGCGCCAACGTGGCCGGCCTGCTGCTGACCAGGGCCGCCGGACGCCAGAAGGAACTGGCCATCCGAGCATCGCTGGGCGCAAGCCGCAGCCGAGTGATGCGGCAACTCCTCACCGAGGGCCTGATCATTGCTTTGATCGGCGGAGGGTGTGGCCTGGCATTGGCTGCGTTGGGAATTCGGCTCCTTGCGGCGGCCCTGAACT
>JASHTH010000663.1 GCA_030040655.1 Acidobacteriaceae bacterium
ACGAGAAAACGGGAATCAGGGAGCAAGGGAGCACTGGGGCGCGGGAGCCACGACCGACAAAATCGACGCGGCGATCAGCAATGTGGAGTCGGGGTGCGGGCTGATCATGACGGAGTTCACGTCGGCGGATGGGCTGGCGCGGATGCGGGAAGCGAAGCGGCGCCGGTATCTGACGTTCTACGACGATGAGCACCCCATCGGCGCGCAGTTGTTCGGGTCGAATCCGGAGACGTTGGCCGAGGCGGCGCGGATCGTCGAGGAGACGGGGTTCGACACAGTCGACCTGAACCTCGGCTGCCCGGCGAAGCGAGTCGTAGGTTGCAACGGAGGGTCGGGGCTGCTGCGCGACCTGCCCAAAATCGGCGAGATTTTTCGCGCCATTCGCAAGGCGGTGACAATTCCCTTCACCGTCAAGTTCCGCATGGGATGGAACGATGCGCAGATCGTGTGCGTCGAAGTGGCGCGCATGGCCGAGGCCGAGGGCCTGGACGCAGTAGCGTTGCACGCGCGCACCCGCGAGCAGGGCTATAGTGGGCAAGCGCAGTGGGGCTGGATCGCGCAAGTAAAATCGGCAGTGCGCATTCCGGTGATCGGCAACGGCGACATCCGCACCCCCGAAGACGCCGCGGCGATGATCGCCGAGACCGGATGCGATGGAGTGATGATCGGCCGCGCCGCTCCGGCCAATCCGTGGATCTTCCGCCAGATCGCGCAGTATACGGCAACCGGCGCCTACGACCAGCCCACAGCCGAAGATCGCTTTCGCATGATTCGCACCTATTTCGCGATGCTGCTCGACGAGGCCGAGGCAAGCCAAAGCCTGCCGCGCGACGCACGGATCGGGGAGACGGCTGGGAAGATGAAACAGTTCGCCTCCTGGTTCACGCACGGCGTTCCCTGCGGGGCGAAGCTGCGCGCGGCCATTTACCAGGCCAAGACCGGCGTGGAAGTGCTGGCGCGCGTGGATGAGTTCTTCCTGGCGCATCTCGACCGCATCGCGAGCGGCGCCGGTGTCGGCTTACAGCCAGACGACGCGGAGGAGCGGGTGTTTCCCGACGGCGCGCTGGTCTGCGATTGAGAGCGCATGCAACATCGGGCGGGCCAACGGCTCTCTGAGGAATTCGCCCAACCGATTCGCGAGACCTGGAATCACCGACCGGGCCAGAGAGCGGTAATCTGAATTCAGTGGACGTATTCGTTTTATTTGCAGACTGGGCGAGTCTTGATTGTCTCGATTGAAAAACTGACCAAGATCTACGAAGCCAAAATCCGCGTGGTGGCGGTGGATGGCATCGATCTCGAGCTCCGCGAGGGCGAGATCTTCGGCCTGCTGGGACCCAACGGAGCGGGCAAAACCACGACGATCTCGATCGCCACGACCCGCGCGCTGCCTACCAGCGGCACGGTGCGCATCGCCGGCGTGGATGTGGTCAAGCGGCCGGCGCAGGCGCGACGGCTGATCGGCGTGGTTCCGCAGTTCAACACCCTCGACCGATCGCTGACGGTCTACGAGAACGTCTACTTCCATTGCCGGTATTTCGGGTTCGGCCACAAGGACGCCAAGGCGCGCGCAACGGCGCTGCTGGAGCAGTTCTTGCTGAGCGAACGAGCCAAGGTCTATCCGGCGCAGCTCTCCGGCGGCCTGGCCCAGCGCGTGCAGATTGCGCGAGCCATTGCGCATCGGCCGCGGGTGCTGTTTCTCGACGAGCCCAGCGCGGGGCTCGATCCGCAGAGCCGCATGGCCATGTGGGAAGCCGTCCAGGCGCTGCGCAAAGACGGTATCACGGTCCTGTTGACCACGCACTATATGGAAGAAGCCGACGCGTTGTCGGATCGCCTCGCGATTCTCGACTACGGAAAGGTGCTGGCGCTGGGCACTCCCGAGGAGTTGAAGCTGAGCCACGGCGCGCAGACCGTTTACGACGTCAAGCTCAAGTCGCGCACGGGCGTTGAGGTCGTTGCGGCCGCTCTGCGTTCGCGGCCGGGCGTGGCCAGCGCCGAGCCGACCCCCGAGGGGCTGCGCGTAATCGCGGCGGCAAGCGATGGTCTCGTTCCGGAACTGGTGCGAGCGGCCGAAGGGCTGGGACTGAAGGACCTGGCCATTCACGAGCCGAGCCTAGAAACGGTCTTCATCCAGCTTACGGGCAGGGACTTGCGGGAGTGAGGGATTGAGGGACGAAGGGACTGAGGGACTGAGGGACTGAGGGACTAGGGCACAGAGATCAGAGAACAGAGATCCCGAGCATCGCTGCCCAAGAGGTCACCGACCACCGAACGCTGATCGTTGACGCCTGTGAACTGCGAACCGCGAAACTGGGAACTAAAATCTGACAGCTGACAGCTGTCAGAGTGCAAGCTGGTTTTATGCGCATCTTCTTCAAAGCATTTCTCGGCCTCGTGCTGCGCGATCTGCGCGTACTCATGCGCGAGTTTGTGCCTTTCCTGCTGCGCGTGGGCATGCAGCCGCTTCTCTTTCTTTTTGTCTTTACCTACATTCTGCCCAATATGTCGGGCGGCAATCCGCTCGGCGGTCAAGGCGGCAGCGCGGAGTTCGGCGAGATCCTACTCCCCGGCCTAATGGCGGTCGCCATCATGTTCTCGGGGATTGCAGCCGTAGCATTGCCCCTGTCTTCGGAGTTCGGCATCACCCGCGAAATTGACGACCGCGTGATGTGCCCTTTGCCCTTGTGGGCGGTCGCATTGGAAAAAATCTGCTTCAGCGCCATCCAAAGCATGATGGCGGCGCTGCTGGTCATTCCCATGGCCCTCTACGTGCCGTCCCACCCGGTTCAGGCCCATGTGACCAACTGGTTTCTTTTTGTGCTGGTACTGGCTGCATCGAGCCTGCTGGCCGGGGCGCTGGGGTTGCTGATCGGGTCCAGCGTGAACCCGAAACAAATCGGCCTGGTTTTCTCCATTCTGGTGGTGCCCATTACCTTTTTGGGATGTGTTTACTACCCGTGGGCGTGGTTAAGTAGTATTCGCTGGCTGCAGTTCGGGGTGCTGTTCAATCCTATTGTCTATATGAGCGAGGGGTTGCGCGCGGCGGTGACGCCGGGAATCAGCCACATGCCGTGGTGGGCTATCGGCGTGGCTCTGATGTTTTTTCTCGCCGTTCTCGGCCATTTGGGGATTCGTGGCTTCCTGCGCCGGGTTCTCTCGTAAAATGGTCGTTGCGGATCTCAGGGAAGATTCACGGGCGCGGCGGTCACGTTTTGATCTTGTCCGTGTCAATATGAAGTGGAATGACGCGTGCAGGAGAATGAAGCACGCACCCGGTCAAACCGGGCGAATCGAAGGCTCTACTCAGTTCATTGCAGCCATGCCCGCTCTTCCAGGCCAGGAGATGCGGAAAACGCTTGACGCAGCGACTCTCACGGCTTGATCGCCGTGGAGGCTCTTGGAAAGGCATTCGGTAAGAATTGCATAGTGCACAGGAAGTCGCGACCGCGAGGTCAAGGCCCCGAGCGAGGGTTCGAGGTTCGCGCCGGCGCAGCCATGTGCGCGAAAAGCTGCTCTTGCGGGTCGCGCTGTTCGCGGCTGGACCGCTCGTAGCGGCTCTGGCCATGGCCGGCTGCGGCGGCGGAGGCAGCGCCAGCGCCAGCTCCGGCAATCCCACTCTTTCGATTTCGCCGGGAATGGGCTCGATCGACACCAACTGCACCGGCTGCAATGCGACGAACTCGAATGGCGCTTCGGTGGAGCAGTTTTCTGCGGCGCTCTCCAACGGGACTGCGGCTACGGTCACCTGGAGCCTATCCGGCGGCGACGCAACGACCGGCGCGGGCACAATCTCCTCCACCGGCCAGTACACCCCGCCGAGTTATCTCACCGCCGACAGCGCGCAAGTCACCGTCACCGCCACTCTCACTTCAAGTTCGAGCACCACCGCGACCGCCTCGTTGACCGTAACTCCCGGATTCCTGCAGCCCCTGGCGCCGGAGAATGTGGCGCTCGGCGCCGGCGGCGCGGTGACCGTGAAGGGATATATCGCCGAAGCCGGCGGCACCACTGGAATCAACTTCGCAGTCTCGAACTCGGCCACCGGGTCGGGCGGCGGCGAGGGTGCGCTGGGCTCCCCATCCTGCCAGCGCAGCGCGCAGAGCTTTACCAATTGCAGCGTGTCCTATACCGCGCCCTCAACGGTATCCTCGACTGGCGCTACATATATTGTGGCCACGGTGGGAACCTCGGCGTCGAAGACCTCGTCCGAAGTCCTGGTTAATTCGGCGGGGGTCGCCAGCAACCCGGTCATTCATGAGGGGCAACTGGTCACGCCGGTCGATTTGGGCAGTTCCGGCGGCAACAACAACGATTACGATACCTCGGGAAATCAGATTGTCGACTGCTGCAGCGGCACGCTGGGTTCGTTGCTCGAAGGCAGCGACGGTGTGCAATACCTGCTGAGCAATAACCATGTTCTGGCGCGCAGCGACCAGGCGACCGTCGGCGATCGAATCGTTCAGCCGGGGCTGATCGACGCCAATTGCACGCCCAACGGCGAACAGGGCTCGCAGACCACTGTCATCGGCTCGCTCACGGGTTGGCTCTCGCTCAGGTCGGCCGAGACCAACGCCGATGCAGCCATCGCCCAGGTTGCAGCCGGCGCGGTGAGCCCTGCAGGCGACATTCTTGAACTTGGACCCCAGCAGTCGGATGGCACGCTGGCCGCTGCGCCACCGGGGATCTCCTCAACCGGCGGCAACGGCGAATCGGCTTCTTTGCAGATGAAAGTGGCCAAGAGCGGGCGCACCACGGGTCTTACCTGCGCCGCCATTTCCGCGCTGAACCTCGATGTGAGTGTCGACTACTTCACCGATTGCGCTGAAACCAAGCCATATTTGACCAAGACCTATACAAACCAGCTGGCCATCAGCGGGAATGAGTTCAGCGATGCGGGCGACTCCGGTTCCCTGGTCGTGGATATCGGCAACGCCGAGCCGGTAGGCCTGTTTTTCGCCGGCGGAACGGACGCTTCGGGCGTGGGCCAGGGCGTGGCCAGCCCAGCCCCCGACGTGCTGAACGAACTGAGCGCTCAGGTGGGCAGCGGCACCACGTATGCCTTTGTCGGCACGGCCGACCACGCCGTCAGCTGCCTGAACTACGGCGACGGCACGGTGAACGCGGCGCAAGCACGCGAACTTTCCGACGAGGAGATCTCACGCGGATTGCAGGCAGCAGCGCAGGCGCGCGCGCTGGTCAATCCTTCGGCCGGCATTTTAGGTGTGGTTCCCGGCAAGAGCAACGACCGTCCGGGCGAAGCGGCGGTGATCGTCTATGTGGCTGAAAACAACAACACTGCGGTGCCCGCCGAGGTCGGCGGCGTGCGCACCATGGTCATTGCCACCAATGCGCAAGCTGTCGCCTTAGGTACAGCTCCGTTGACCAACTACGCACAAGGCAATGCGCCGCTCCCGGCAGCGGAGTTGACGCGGGCGATGGGCATCAAGCAACAGGTCGCCAGCACGCTGATGCGCCAGAATCCCGCCTTCTTCGGCGTAGGCGTCGGCCAGAGCCTCGACAATCCGAGAGAGGCGGCGCTGGTGGTCTATGTCGACCGCAAGCATGTTCCCGCCGAACTGCCGCAAACGGTGGATGGCCTCCGCACCCGGTATGTGGTGATGAACCGCTTCCACGTCACCCGCTCGTATGCGGTTCCGACGCAATCGCGTTGTTCGCTCGGCCGGCAGCGGGAAGACCCGGCGAACTTCGATTCGCCGCCTATGCGGCCGCTCGGTCCAAACCTGAATTGACCTCGAATTTCTATCGTTTCCGACGGTACTCGAAGCGCCGATCGGCAGCTTCGGAGTGGACCGTTGCCGCCAAGGCGTGCCGCGCGTGGGGTCCGCTTACGGAATCCGATTCCTCACGTCCGTTGCTCGCCTGGAGTCCCGCGTTCCATCGGAGTGTTTCGCTCTTGACAAAATCGGTCTATAAAGGGCAACAAGGTCCCTGGTGGTTTGGTGCCCCGGCGCGCGCCTTATGGCCGGAATGTGTGTTAACCGAAAGACTTTGTTGGGAAGATGCAGGACCGAAAGTTGTATGGGTTCGAAAGTTCAACTGGGCTATTTTGATTTTGAAGCAATTTGCCTCCTGGTTCGGGTTGATCCGGAAGTTGAAGGGAATGCGGCAGGGTCACAACCAGAGCGCCGCGATCGTCGTCCGGAGGGGCGAGGACTGGAGCATTTTGGGATTCCAAAGCCATTTTTGAGGCTTTTTCATATCGCCGGCAAGGTGAGGCGGTGTCAGAGTAGTTTCTAGAATTCGGTCGATTGAGTTCGGGAGACGCTTTCAAGGCTGCGGGGCGCAAAGATTGGGCCCGAAAGCAAAGTTCTCTGCGTCCTCCAAAACACGAAGGGATCGGTGAGACGGCGGTTCGAGGTCTGACCGAAGGGCCGAATCGGCCCTGAGAATGAACGTGAAGGATTTTCCCCAGGTTCGCGGAATTTCTCCATCCCAGGTAACATGCAGGCCGGGTTACTTTTTTCGAGCAGGATTTTAACCGCCATAAACCGGCGGCAGGGCCTTGCCGATGAACGTAGATTAGGATGCCGCCCAGCAGCCGGCACTGGAATACGCGCGCAAGAGACCGTGGTTTCCTCCGGGGAGCCAACTGGGCAGGGAGTTCCGCCTTGGGATTGAATGTGGCAGAAATAGTCGCGTCGAACGGCGCGGGAAAACTTCCCGCCGCGGAAGAGATGCGCGCAACCACGGGATTACGGAAGATGGCGCGGATTCTTGTGGTGGATGACGAAGCGCACGTTCGCTCGATGATTGGAGCAACGCTGGAACGCCGGGGATTCGAAGTCCTGATGGCCTCGTGCGGACGCGACGCCATGTCAATGCTCGAAGAGAACAACTTCGACCTGGTGCTCACCGACATCGTGATGAAAGACGGCAACGGCATCGCTCTGCTGGAGCGGATGCACGGCCAGCAGCCCAACCTCCCGGTCGTGATGGTCACCGCGATTCACGACATTAGCGTGGCCATCGATTCGATGCGCCGCGGCGCCTTCGATTACCTCCTGAAACCTTTCGAGCGCGAGCACCTGCTCTCAATCGTGCAGCGCGCGCTCGATCATCGCATGGCCCTGGAAGAAAGCCACACCTACCAGCAAAACCTGGAGCACGTGGTGCGCGCCCGCACCGAAATGCTGCACCAGGCGATGGAAGACCTCGAGCACTCTTACGACGTGACGCTAGAGGCGCTGGGTGACGCCTTGGATCTCAAAGACTCGGAGACGGAAGGCCATAGCAAGCGTGTAACCGCTTACACCATCGCCCTGGCGCGCGCCATGGGCATCAGCCCGGCCGACATCAAAGTCATCGCGCGCGGCGCTTTTCTCCACGACATCGGCAAGATGGCCATCCCCGACGAGATCTTGCGCAAGCCCGGCAAGCTGACGCCCGAAGAGCAAGAGGTAATGCGCGAGCACTGCACGCGGGGCTACCACATGCTGCGCAAAATCCCGTTCCTCGCCGAGGCCGCCGAGATCGTCTTCTCGCACCAGGAGCACTTCGACGGAACGGGTTATCCCGGTGGCTTGCGTGCCGGCGAGATCCCCATCGGGTCGCGCATCTTCGCGGTCGCAGACACCCTCGACGCCATTACCAGCGACCGGCCCTACCGCAAGGCGCGCAGCTTCGACGCGGCCCGCGAAGAGATCCTGCGCTGCTCCGGCACGCAGTTCGACCCCGCCGTCGTCGAAGTCTTCCTCAAGATTCCCAACGAACTCTGGCACGAGCTCCGGTCCGAAATCACCGGCCAGAACAAGCGCTTCTCCACCTTCGACATCAATCAGGCGCCCAAGCCGCCGCTGATGTAGGCCGGAAGCCCACGCCTGCGACTCCATTGTCGTGGGTGCCCTATGGCAGTTTAGGAAACAATGTAGCCGGAGAGAATTCGCCAAGTCGACGCGACCAAAAGGGAGCGGCGACCTCGAGTAGCATTCCAGCGGACACACTATTTCCTAAACTGCCCTAGGTCCCGCTTCTGGGACCTGGGATTGAAAACCGCGTCGAACTGCTCTCGATCGCAATTCCTGAGTCACTGTATCCCGAAGTAGCTGCACTCGCGTCGACGCGACCCTCCGGGAGTGGCGACCTTGCGCGGAGTTCAAGAGGCCACAGCAACTCAGGAATTGCCGTAGTACAATCGTGAGCCTGGGGCGGAAACATCATGAGCGCGCTTTCCTCAGCCGACGTCAATTCTCGCTTGAAAACTGTGCCGGGATGGAAAGTGGAGTCCGGCGAGCTGGTGCGGACCTTTCAGTTCAAAGATTTTCGCGCGTCGATGGCCTTTGTGAGCAAGGTCGCCGATCTGGCCGAAGGCGCGGGGCATCACCCCGACATCGACATCCGTTACAACAAGGTCCGGCTCGCCCTGGTGACCCACGATCAAGGTGGCTTGACGGAGAAGGACTTCGGACTGGCTGCCAAAGCGGACAAGCTTGTTTAACGGCGACCGGCAAACTCCACGTTGGGTTCAGGCTTCGTCGGAAGGGTCTCCGCCGGAAATCCGGAAATCTGGATTGGAAGCGTTTTCGCCACCCTGACGGAGTTTTGTAAGGGTTTTGCGGTGCCACCAGGCCGCCGCCAAGCCTCCGGCGACGGCTGACGCCGCCGCGATAGCCGCTACTTTGAGCCAGCCTGACCGCGCCGGGCGCTGGGATGGAACACGAGTATAAATTACAGATTCTAAATGAGATCCTGAGATATCTTGCGCGGTCATCGAGTCGGTTTTTTGGCTAGAGGTCCTCATTTCGGGCCGTGTTTTTAGATGCTCAATCCGGAGAAGAGACGCCACAGAATTTTTCCTCAGATAATTTCGATTTTTGTATTTGCATTTCCTCGAATCTATGCTATGGTGTAGATATTCCGGTGGAAGAGGGCGGTCGAGTTACCGCTTCTAAAACTGGAAGCAAGTTGCGTCACTGGCCTCCCGGCACGAGCAGCAAAACGTTCGTGCCGTTTTTTTTGCCCGCAAGAACCACGCCGTCGCTTGAAGAGTATTCTCCCAATTTCCTGCTAAGGTGGAAGCAGCAGATTCCGGGAGCGGACGCAAAGGGAGACTTCCAGGCACTCCTGCCGTCTATATCCCCTAGCGCATAGCGTGCGGGCGAGTTCGATTTCCGGCGTCGCATCCCTTCAGAGGCCTTTTATGAAGCGCTTCATCGAGAATCGTTGGTTGATCGGGCTGGCCGCCTTCGCGCTCACGGCCGCCAGCTATGCGCAGTGGTCGAACCCCGCCGACGACGTCCCCGCCTACCATCCTGCGGCGCCGCTAAAGGTGAGCGCCTTGCCTCCCATTCTCACGCCCGCCCAGCTCACCGGCGCCAACGCGCGCTATCCGTGGCAACTGCACGTCTACCAGTTGGCCGGCAAGATCGGCAACGTCCTCTATCAGCTCCCCTGCAACTGCCGCTGCGACCGCGCACTGGGCCATACCAGCCTGCGCAGTTGCTTCGAGACGCTGCATGGCGCCGAGTGCTCCACCTGTGCGCAGGAAGGGTTCTTGGCCTATCGGCAGACCAAGCTGGGCAAGACGCCGGCTGAGATTCGCGCGCTGATCGCCCGTCACGCGTACGAGAGCATCGACCTCGAGCAGCAGTAGCGGCGATGACTTGGTTCGGGGACCTCACAGAGTACGAGTACTTTGCCAGAGATCGCCGTCCAGACGTGCTGAATGTTGGTTGGCTCGGGCGCGATCCTTCGTTTCCGACCGCAATTCCATCGGAAGAGACACTGGATCTGCTTTGGGGCATTTGTTGGGTCGCCGTCAGACAGACTCGTGGATTCCATCTGTGCGAGTTCTGCCCGCACCAGCCCACAAAATGGTGCTTGGAAGCAAGCCGTTCCGGCCGTGCCCGCGCCCTCGGCTCTGCGGAAGTTCGAGTGTTTTCGAAGGCTGGTGCGGTCTACGCGGCTCCGAATCTGATCTATCACTACGTTGAGGCTCACCGCTACAAGCCGCCGGACGAGTTTTGGCTGGCACTCCATGGAGGCCCCTCGCCTCCTGACGAAGAGTACTTCGATCGGCTGCGGCAGCTCGGTGTCGATTGGATAGCGTGGTCTCGCGGCAGGAATCTCAAAATGACATAAAATAGACACAGCAGCACGAGCCATTCGTTCCGGCTCGCACCCGTCAGCACGATTCGGTCATCGAAGAGGTGCTGCGAACGATGGGGGCGTCACGGTTTCGACGGGATCGATTGCAGCAAAGGAGGCATGCCGGGGTGTGGGCACCCGTAATCGCCTGCAAAACAACAGTTGCCAACCAAGAACTGGCACTCGCTGCTTAATTAAATAAGCAGCCGTCCGCCGCGGCTTCGCCTGTGGGCCGCGAACGGGCGTCGCACAGCAGGCTGGTGGCTGCGGCTCGGTCCGTGTTGCAGCCATAAGA
>JASHTH010000664.1 GCA_030040655.1 Acidobacteriaceae bacterium
GGCACCGAGCTCAGGTCGTGAAAGGCCTGCCGCATCACGGCCTGCCGGTCCGCCGGCAACGTCTTCCAGCGCTGCACAGCCTGCGCGGTCTGAATGCGCTGCTGCGGGGTGAGGCGCTCCAGCATCTCATTGCGGGCCAGCCGCTGCTGGCGCTGCGCCTCCGGCATCTGATTTACGTTGTGCAACTGGCGCAGCACCCGCTGCTGGTCGCTGGGCGGCAAGCGGTTGAAGCTGGGATCGCTGCGCAACATCCGCTCCTGCTCTTGTGGCGATATGTTGTGGTGCTGGTTCAGCCACGAGCCCAGATGTCCTGGCGGCGAGGCCCCGGGATAAGCCCGCACCGAAGGCGCACCGGGATAGGCCGGTCGCACCGCGCTGGGAGGATACACCGATCCGGGATACGCCGGCCGAACGCTGTTGGGCGCATAGCCCGGCGCCGGCCGCGCTTCAGGATATCGCTGCTGGGGGATGTTCTGCGGCCGCTGTTGAGGCGCTTGATACTCGGGTCTGGACTCGGGTTTGGACTCGGGTCTGGACTCGGGTTTGGACTCGGGTTTGGCGTGCGACCGGCTCTGCGGCTTGGCCTGGGATTTGGGAGCCTCAGCGCGCCGCGGAGCGGGAGCCGAATGCGGCGCGCTGCCGTGCGGATGTTGGCCAAGAGCCCACGCGCCGGGCATGCACAATGCCAGAATCGCCGCAGCCACAGCCGCGCGGCTGAAGCTTACCGCCTTGGGCATTCTGATCATTGTCTTTTCTCACCGTTCGAACCGGACCCCAACTCCCCCGAGTCGATTCCTGGTTCCCCATCCTCTATTCCCTTATTCCCTTAGTCCCTAGAACTGGTTGCAGGGGCTAAAGCCCACAGATTTGGCGGCCTTCTGCGGCACGACTAAAGTCGTGCCCTGTTACAAGACCATTTGTGCAACCAGTTCCAGTCCCTTATTCCCTTAGTCCCTTTGTCCCCAGTCAGTCCCCATCCTGATTGTTGGTAATCGCCTCCATCTGATCCAACAGATCGGCATTGCTGTCCAGCAACTGCAGATCGTGCACCACGGCGGCCTCGCCCGGCGCCTGCGGCGGCTGCTCCCAGTTGGTGATGCCCAGGTACGCTCCTCCACCCAGCAGCAGGACAATCGTCAGCGCCATGGCCGCGATCGGCCGCATGTGGGTCCGCGGCCCGTAAGTCAACCTCGCGCGCAGTCTCTCCAGCCAACCTGCCGGCGCGGTCTCGCGCTCCTCGCGGAAGCGCGCGTTCAGCTTGCTCGCAAAATAGGGGCTCGGCTCCGGACCCTCCCACTCGTCCATCAGCGTCATGGTCGCGCGCAGCTCTTCGATCTCGCTGCGGCAGGCGTCACACTGCTCCACATGAGCCACAATCGAAGCCGGGGCCGACTGGGGATCGAGCAGCAGGTCCGCCAGCTTCGATCCCATCTCGCCGCAATTGGTTTTCTTGGTCTCCATCGTTTCCCCCTGCAACCGCAGCCGGTTCCATTCCCCATGTCCGGCTTCGTCCCCTCAAACAAAATCCTTCAGCCGGTCGCGAAGCGTCTGATAAGCGCGAAAGAGCAGCGACTTGGTCGCCGACTCGCTCAGCTTCAGCACTTCGCCGATCTGCCGATAATCCAGCCCCTGGTACTTGTGCATCAGCACCGCCATCCGCTGTCGCTCGGGCAGAGCCATCACGTGCTGCCGGATCGCCGCCATGCGTTCGTTGCGGACCAGCTTCTGCTCCGCGCTCGGCTCGTCGTCGGCCACATCCGGCGTGGTGCCCGTCTCCCCGTCCGGCGCGTCCAGGTAGACGTTCTGCGCGGTCCGCTCGTGCCGCGTGTCGCGGGCGTAGTTGACCGCCAAGTTGGTGGCGATGCGGTAAAGCCACGTCGTAAACTTCGCCTCGGCGCGGTAACTCTCGCGCGAACGGTAGACGCGCAGAAAGACGTCCTGCGCCAGCTCTTCGGCAACCGCCTGGTTGTGCACCATCCGGAAAAGGAAATGGATCATCGGCCGGTGGTACTTCTGCACCAGATAATTGAACGCCGCCTCGTCGCCCCCGGCGACTCGCAGCATCGTCGCCGCATCGCTCGTCGGCTCGGCTCTGGCCGCTTCGCGGTGCAGTTCCCAGGTCTGATTGCCCCGCCCGTCGGCTCCACGCCGTATGCCGGGCGCCAAGGCCCCGCTCAGTCCCATCGCCGGGTTGTCCAGAACCAGCGTCGCCATATCTTCTGGAACCCCGTCCGGGCCGGAAGGTTGCGTAAGGACAGCGTTTTCCGGCCGGGAATTCGGGCCGGTAGGATGCCCGGAATGCGCCGATTTCGACGCCGCCAAACCGGATTCAGCGGACTTTGCGCCCTCCCGCCCGCTCTCACTCCCTAGCTCCCCGACTCGTTCCCCTGCAAGACCCCGCCCTCCCCCTCCGATGCTGCCCATCGGACGCGGAGCCGTTTCTCCGTCCGGCGGGAGATCGGTAAGGCGAGTTGACTTCAGGCGAAGGCGCATCGGCGAAGGTTACGGGCTCCACATGATGCCGAAAAGCTCGGTCCACGAGCGGTTTGGAAAGGGCGCGGCCTCGTCGGAGTCCCCAACAAGCCGCTTTTGCTTGTTGGGGTGACCTTTAGCTGTGCCAGAAAACCCTTTCTTTTCGATTTTTCTCGCGGGCTTGATCCTCTGAGGTTTGCTCCGTCGAATCTGCCGGAAACGACCGAGAACTGTCTGCCCACGCGACGCACATCCGGCTGCCGCTATCTGCCCGGTTTGGCCGCAAACCCCTGCTGGTGTTACTCTACCCTACGGGATGGCCGCTCCGCG
>JASHTH010000665.1 GCA_030040655.1 Acidobacteriaceae bacterium
CAGGGCAAGGTGACCAAGATCGCGCCCATGGGAGTGGAGAAGGATAATGTCACCACCTTCGAGGTGCGGGTTTCGATCGATAACCCCGGCGGCGAGCTGAAGGCCAACATGACAGCCAATGCCGAGATCCTGCTCGACGAGCACAAGAACGTGCTGGCCGTGCCGGAAAACGCCGTGGTCTACGACACGCAGAAGAATGCGAGCGTCTTTGTGCCCGATAAGAGCAAGAAGGACGGCCAGCACAAGGTTGCTGTCACGGTTGGATTGTCGGACGGTTCGAAGACGGAGATCGACAGCGGATTGAAGGAAGGCGAGACGGTGGTCTTGCAGCAGTGAAGAAGCAACTAAGGGAACGAGGGATCAAGGGGCCGAGAAATCAAGTCGGCCACAGCAATCCTGTATCCGAAGAAGCAACCGGAATAAGTTGGGAATCGCATAAGGAACGCCTCGTCGCAAGACCGGACCATTTAGAACGCGAATCGGAGGAGCTCTTGCAACAACGACTTGTTCCTTCGTTCCCTTGCTCCCTCGGTCCCTGTTCTGTTCAATTTTGGCCAATGGTGTTCGAAAGCGGACACAGCGGCCGCCGCCCGGCATGAAGCTCCTGTACCAACCGGGTAGAAACAAATGGACTTTCTGCGGCCTTCACTTTGGCAATTGGGATGCAGCCTTGGAATGATGTTGCGAAATCTTTGAATTTCGAAGCTCACGTGTCAAGACGGATAATCCGTTCTAACGACCACCGGGAACGACGAAGTGAGAACTGCTATTGAATCGAGGAACACCATGAAGCTTGTTTGCATCGCAGCAGCAGCTTTGGCTATGGCGGCGCTTCCGGTTCTGGCCAGCGAGGCCACCTTCGAACGCACGCTTTCGGTCAATGGAAAGGTCGAGCTCACGGTCAACACGGGCTCGGGAAGCATCCACCTCAGCAGGGGCTCGAGCAGCCAGGTGCACATTGTGGGCCGGGTGCGGTCCGATTGGGGCGCGAGCGAAGATCGTGTCCGCGAGATCGCCAACAATCCCCCCATTGAACAGACCGGAAACATCATCCGCATCGGCGGACACCATGAGAATTACAACCACGTGAGCATCGAATACGACATCCAGGCGCCGGAAGATGCGTTTCTCGACGCCGGCTCCGGCTCGGGTGACGTGACCGACGATGGCGTCGGCGAGAATGCCAAAATCTCCACAGGTTCGGGCAACATTCATGCGACCGGACTGCAAGGCGGCTTTACTGTCGGCACCGGTTCCGGCGACATCTACGCCGAGGGATCGGGCGAAGGCGATGTGAAGGCGCAAACCGGCTCCGGCACCATCGAACTGAAAGAAGTGCATGGGGGCTTGCGCGCGGGAACGGGCTCCGGTGACATCAAGGTGAGCGGAGCGCCGGCCGCAGACTGGAAGCTCGAAACCGGCTCCGGCAGCATCGAGATGTGGCCCGGAGACGCGGGCTTTACGCTCGACGCCTCGACGGGCTCCGGAACGGTGCACACTGACCAGGAGATGACGGTGCAGGGTTCGTTCGACCGCCATCACATTACGGGCAAGGTTCACGGCGGCGGGCCGATGGTGCGCGTCGAAACCGGCTCGGGCGATATTCACATCCATTAAATGGATACACGGGCGGCCCGGATTGCGGACCGGCTGCCGAAATAGCGTTAACGGGAACGGTTGTTGCTGCGTCTTAAGTTCAGACCGTTTTAGGAAATGGCGTGTCCTCTCAATCGATGCTCAAGGTCGCCGCTCCCTGCTGATCCCAGCCCAACGACGAGGACCTGTCGTTGGGGACCTCGGGGTCGCGTCGACTCAGCGATTTAGGCTCCGGAGAGAGGATTTCCTAAAACGGTGTAGGTTTGTTCCTCAGGCGAGGCCCGGGGTGGCTCCATGGGTGGGCCTCGCCTGTCTTTTTACCTTCCTGGTTCCATCCTTATACCATCTCTTTCACAACTTCGGATAGAGCGAATTCTCATCGGGATTTGGTCGCTCGGGCGAGCTCTTTTCTTCCGCGGGGCCCATTGTTCGGTAGCCGGGATGAATGCCGGACACCAATCCCAGTTTGCCGGCCAGTCTTTCAAGCAATTCGAACAGTTGCGCGCGCTCCGCAAGGCTGAGCCCCGCGCAAACTGCATCGTCGTGCTCCCGGGCCACTCGGCCGATGGCGCGCAATGCCTCCCTGCCCGAATCGGTGAGCTGCAGCGAATAGAGGCGGCGATCGTCGGGATTGCCCACGCGCCGCACCAGTTCCCTACTCTCCAGCGCATCGATTACCGCCACGAGGCGGCTGGCGTGCATGTGCAGTCGGCGCGCCAACTCCTGCTGGCTAAGGCCCGGCGACCGAGCCAGCAGGCGCAGGATCCCCGCGTCTGGTGGTGTGAAGTTCAACGGTTCAAGCATGTGGCCGAAGATTTGTGCGGAGCGTGCCCCAACCTGCGAGAGCAAAAATGCGGTCGAATTGCGGGGGCTTTCCGGTTTCTGGTTTGCCATGTTCATAATCTTATCGAGAATAATCATTACAAGTTATAATGATTCGTGCTAGTATCGGTTTTTAAGGAGATTCTCCATGTCATCCCCAACCCACGCAAATCCCTCCGTCCAGCGCCATCGCAGCCCTCACCTCGGCGCGTTGGCGATCGTCTGCACCCTGCTTTTCTGCGCCGGTCTCTATCCGGTCACCTTGTTTGGAGGCATGCCCTACTTCCCAGGACCTTGGGAATCGCAGGCGACGATTGTGCATTTCTTCGAGCAGCGCCCCAACGCGGTTGCGCTCTGCGCATTTCTGCAATTCGGCGCGATGATTCCGCTCGGCATTTATGCGGCCACGATTGTCAGCCGGCTCCGCTTCCTTGGCGTGAGCGCGGCGGGCCCGTTCATCGCACTCTTCGGAGGATTTTCCGCCGCCATGATCGGGCTTGTCGGCGGATCGATCCTCTTAGCGACGGCGCATCCCGGCGTGGCCCAGAATGGGCCGCTGATCGTGGCGCTCTATTATTTTGGCGATATGCTCGGCGGGCCGGGCTACGCCGTCACCTTCGGGCTTCTGCTCGCGGGCATTTCCATTCCCGCCCTGTTCGGCCGGCTGATGCCCCGTTGGATCGCGATTCTCGGCATCGTGCTCGCCGTATGCGGAGAATTGGGCTGGTTGAATATCGAGTTCCCGAGCACGCTGTTCTTCATCCCGCTTACCCGCTTTCCCGGCTTCGTATGGATGATCGCCGCAGGTTTTACGCTGCCGACAACCGTCACGCGCAGCTCGCCGGGAGGCGCGCAATGAGCCCCTGGCGCGAACGGGACACTATTACCGGCTCACGATCGCCACGCGAAAGAACGGCCTGTCTTTTTCGGCCGGATCCATGGTGAACTGCTGCTCGGTCTTCGCCGGATCGTAGTCTCGCCATAGCCAGATCATGGCTTCGGGAAACTCCGCCGCACCCTGCCCCGGGTTGTGCGTGCCTTTGCCGAAGCTGAAGTGGAAATCGTACTCCTTCATCTTGAGCGCGTTGGCCATGCGCAGGTTGGCCAGCGGCCAGTCGCCATACTTGGGATTTTCCAGATCGTTCGAGCCGTCCTGCAGCCACACGCGAATGTCGCGATGCGGCTCGCGGAGAATCTTGTCGGGATAATCCTGGCCGCCGTCGGAATTGGCCGGATTCTCCTTCCATTGAATGCTGGCAAAGCTGCCGATCCAACTCAGCACGCGGCTGAACACGTCGGGCATTTGCCAGGCGGCGTTGAAGCTGCAGATGCCGCCCGACGATAGACCGGTGATGGCGTGGCTGTATGCGTCCTTGCGCAGGTTGTACTTTGCTCCAACCTCGGCAAGCACCTCGTCCCGCAAGAATCGCACATAGCGATCGCTCACCGTGTCGTAGAGCGTGCTGCGCATCGAGTCCTTGAGCGTGCGGTCCCACTTCTCGCTGAAATCCTTGACGAAGTTGTAGGTCGGCGCCCCGGGCGAGTCCCCGATGTCGCCGGGATTGATGAAGACGCAGATCATCACCGGAATCTTCTTTTCTGCGATGAGATTGTCGATGGCGTCGAGCACCGGGATGTTGCCGTCGCGGTCGATGTACCAGCCGCCGTCTTGAAAGACCATGAGCGCGGCAGGCGTTTTGGGATCGTATCGGGCAGGCACGTAGATCCAGTATTCGCTCTTCATGCCGTCGTAAATTCTGCTGGTATGGATGACCTTCTCGGAGAGCTTGCCGGTGGGCACGCCGGGCTGCAGATAGGAGAGCGGCCCGTACGCCGGCAGATCCAATGCGCCGCCAAAGTTCGCGCCGTTGACAACGTAGTGAAACTGATGCAGCCGGGCGACCGGTTCGATGTGGGCGGCGGCGTACCAGAGATTGGACCCCGCGATCTGTTGCATCGCCTGTGCCGGCGAATCGTCAATAACTAGTGTTGGTGTGTTCTGCGACTCGACCGCAAAGAAGAAGTCGGGCCCGTGGCCGGCCCAGGCGGTGCCGTCCTTGAGCTTGGCCGCGTCAAAGCTCGCTTCGATGGCGGATTGGAGCTGCACGTTGTGCGCTTGAGCGAGCGCAATGAGTTGCGGAGCGGAGAGCTTTTCGGCGGCTTGTGCCTCGGAAGACGCGCCTTGCGCTGCGAGCGAAAGAGCGATACCGGCCATCAGCAGATTCCTCATGCGGGAATGGTACACGAGGGACAAGAGAGCCTCCGAGAATCGCTTCAAAGATTTGTCAGAGGTTCAAGCAGAAGCTCTCTGCCAATCTGTTACCACGCGCCCGCGAGGTTCGCGATGCTCTTCCGGTAATCGTCTTGTTCCAAGTTGCCTTTCACGCCGAGCTCGCGAAGGAGCAGCATCATCCGTCCAACCGGGAGGCCCGCGATCTCGGCTGCTCTTCCAAGCAAGGCTTGGCCCTTCTTGAATTTCTTCACGGCGAGCAGGGTTCTTCCGCGGCTTACGAGGTCGCGCACCGCTTTCGAGAGGTCGGTGCGCTCCTTTTTCGCCGTCGCGGCGATGAAACTGCGGCTCTTAGGATCCACCTGAATCTTGAGGATCTTCCACATTCTTTTTCACTCCCTGTGGTAGCCTAATTTCATTCCCTATTAAGGAGAACGGCCATGCAAATCGAAGATTTCGGCGAATCCTTCTCCTTTCGAGCGCAGCAATAAACGCCGCAAAGGATTTCCCTCAGAATCCTGCGTCAAACGCGGACAGCGAATAGTTCACGGCGAAAAGGAACTGCTTGAGAAACTCGGCCGCAATGATCCCTGTCCGTGCGGCTCTGGCCGCAGCTTTCAAGAAGTGTTGCTTGAAATCGGGTCGCTTTCGATGGCGCAAACCGGAACTACTTTTTTCCGGGAATAGGTAAGAGCCGGGGACTGTCTCTAATCGCAGCGCAGTCCCCTACACTGAATACATGCTCCGCATCTTCCGGCCGATCCCCGCCGATTCGCTCAAGCTGCTGGTCTTCGATCTGGACGGCACGCTGATCGACTCGGCCCAGGACCTGTGCAACAGCGTGAATGCGATGCTGGAGCACTGCCATCTGCCGCCCCTTAAGGACAAGCAGATCGCCAGCTACATCGGCGACGGCGTACTGATGCTGGTGAAACGGGCTCTGGCCGCGGAGAACGCGCTCGATGCCGACGAGAAGCTCCTTAACGAGGCCTACGAGTTCTTTCTGGGCTACTACCGCGAGCACAAGCTCGATTTCACATATGCCTACGCGGGCGTGCTGGACGCGCTGAAAGTCATCGGCTGCGGGCCGGACGGACGCACGCGCGCCATGGCGGTGCTGACCAACAAGCCGGTACGTCCGGCGCGAGCCATTTGCGAAGCGCTGGGACTGGCCCCGTACTTCATGAGCATCTACGGCGGCAACAGCTTCGCGACTAAGAAGCCCGACCCGCAAGGCATGCTGGCGCTGATGGCCGAGGCGGGTGCAAAGCCGGAACAGACCGCGCTGATCGGCGACAGCCAGGTCGATGTGCTGACCGCGCGCAATGCCGGCGCATGGTCGATCGGCTGCACCTTCGGCCTGGCACCGCAGACGCTCGAGGCGATGCAACCGGACATTCTGGTCGACTCGCCGACGGACTGGACAGAAATATTTTCAAATGAGAAAATCGATGCAAAGCGGTAGCGGATCAGTGGTGCAGGCCAAACAAAGACACCCTGTACCAGCCTCCGTGCGCACGCGAGCGACGGCGGTGCAAACCGCATCAATTCCGTAGACGGAAGACGAATCTCCCTCCCTGGGTACCCGCTCGGGCCACGGGTGCCACAAACAAAAGCCGCGTAGAAGTGAATTGAACGATCGAGCCACGCACGTTTGACCGGGCTAAGTGTGCCATGGAGATCCACTTGATGCGTTCTCTTGCTCTCGTCGCAGTTCTGGTAACGTTTTCTTCCGCAATTGCTTTTGCCTGTAAGACCACTTCACCCGCGCCTTCCGGCGCGCCAGCCGTACAGGGCGTGATCGCCGATCCCACCGGCGCGATCGTGCCCGGCGCCGAGGTGGATCTCGTCGATCCCACGGGCGCGGTCACCTCCACGAACCGTTCGGATGGCGAGGGAAACTTTCGCATCAGCGCTCCACATCCCGGCACCTACACACTGGTCGTCTCCGAGCCGGGATTCAAGACGGTGAGCACGCCGTTGACGATAGCGCCGCCGGCCACATCGAAGATCGGGGTCCCGACGGCGACCGCTTTGGCAGCGCCCTGGCACATTGTGCTGCCGATCGCGGCGATGGCCACCCAAGTTAACGTCAACGCCGAGACGAACGAGGACCTGACGGCCCCCGAAGCGAACCGTGACTCCTCCGTGCTGACCGCGACCGACCTGAAGCAGCTACCCATCTTCGACAACGACTACCAGACGGCGATGAGCGCGTTCCTCGACGAGAATGTGACTGCGACTGGTGGCACGGGACTGCTGGTCGACGGCGTCGAGGCGAACCGGGTCACCGTTTCGGCTTCGGCCGTACAAGAGGTCCGCATCAACCAGGATCCCTATTCGGCGCAATACTACTGGCCCGGGCGCGGGCAGATGGAGATTATCACCAAGTCGGCGGCCGACCACTATCACGGCCAGTTCAATTTCTTCTTTCGCGACTCGGCGCTGAACGCGCAGAACGCGCTCGCCCCTTCCAAGCCCTTCGAGCAGCGGAGAATCTACGAAGGCCATGTGACGGGGCCGATTCCGCACGCGGCAAAGAGCAGTTTTCTTGGCAGTTTCGATCGCGCCGAGGAGGATCTGAATTCAGTCGTAGACGCATTCGTCGCGCCGACGCCGCAGAATCCGACCGGCACTCTGGACGCCAACGTTGCCTCGCCCAACCGCGATACCGAGTTCAGCCTGCGCGCCGCGCACCAGTTCAGCACGACCTCGGCCTACGCGGAATACAGCTACCAGGATTGGACGGGCCAGAATCAAGGCGTGGGCGGGCAGACACTGGCCTCGGCCGGATACAACAATCAATACCGCGAAGACGACACCAAACTTCACATGGACACGACCCTCTCGGCCGCGATGCTGAACCAGCTCTCGCTCATCGGCGAGCACGATTTCAGCCGCAATACCGATGTGGCCGAGGCGCCCCTTGTCAGCGTGACCGGATACTTCACCGGCGGCTCGGCGCAGACCGACGACCTGGCTACCGAATACAACCTCCGGCTTTACGACATGGTGAGCTGGGAGCGAGGCCGCCACTACGTGAAATTTGGCGTTAACGTGCCGCACCTGAACCGCCGCGCCTTCGACGACGAGACGAATGCGCTGGGGACTTACACCTTCGGCCCCACGCTGGCATCCGATGGCGTCACGGTGCTGACCTCGGCGCTCGCAAACTACGAAGCCAACCACCCCTCCGGTTACGCGCTGAATAGCGGTGACACGCACTTTATCTATCACCAGCAAGAGATGGGCGCGTTTGTACAGGACCAGTACAAGGTGAACGCGCGCTTCTCCATCACTCCCGGCCTGCGCTACGACTGGCAGAATTTTCTCGCCAATCGCAGGCTCGGGTTCTCGCCACGAGTTTCATTCGCCTGGGTGCTCGATCAGGATTCGAAACTGATCGTGCGCGGCGGAGGCGGCATTTACTACGACCGCTTCGGCTCGGGGCCGCTGCTCGACCTGGTGCGCTACCAGAGCGCCCGCCGGCGGTCGATCGTGCTATCCCTCGACCCAAGGAAACAACCGACGGCCGGATGCGTTCCGATCACCGACTGCTTTGACGTCGCCGCTGCCCCGCCCTCGCTGGCCGAACTTGCGCCGAATGCGAAGATTCCCTACCAGATGCAATATGGCCTGTCGATCGAGCGACAACTGGGCGAAAAGGCGACCGGCGTCGTTACCGTGTACTCGGTGCGCGGCATTGACAGCTTTCGCTCGGTGGACATCAACGCGCCCACGCCGGAGTCGGACTACACGGTGCGGCCCAATCCTGCGTTCAGCCGCATCCGCCAGATGCAATCAGCGGGATTCTTCGAGGGCAACGCCCTCGACATCAGCTACCGCGGCCGGCTCAACAAGTATTTCACCGGCTTCGGCCGCTACACCTATTCGCATTACGAAGCCAACACCGGCGGCATCGGCTGGTTCCCGCAGAACCAGTACGCGCCCAACGACGAGTGGTCCAACGCCAACTTCGACCGTCGCCACCGGCTGAGCCTCTACGCGATGATCAATCCCAAGAGCATCTTCAACCTCGGGGCGGGGATCTTCGCGCGCTCGGGAACGCCGTGGACGGTGCTCACCGGCACCGACGCTTACGGCGACGAACTCTTCAACACGCGTCCCGACGGCGTGGGCCGCAACAGCGAGAATTTGCCCTCCTATGTCGATCTCGACCTGCGCTGGGTCCACGATTTCCACGTCACGCCCAGCAAAGACGAGGAAGCGCCGCGGCTGGGCTTTTCCGCCGGTGCGTTCAACCTGCTCAATCACGTCAACGGCACGAGCGTGGACCAGGTGGAGACCTCGAGCGGCTTTGGCGATGTGACGGCGGTCGCGCCGGCTCGCCGCCTGCAACTGGGGATGCGGTTCGAGTTCTAAGCTTTTAACTTGTCGTTCTCACCCTTGCGGCCCGCTCAGGTGGACCGCGAAGATGGGGCACGGGAGGATCTTGAAGTTCCCGGGACCGGAAAATCCAAATACCGGCCAATCCGGGAACCGGATGGCCTTCTTGCGCGTAAGCTAATCAAAGAGAGGCGCCTCTCATGATTCTGCGACGGCTTTTTGCATGGCTGCTGGCCGCCGGGCTGGCCCTGGCGGCCGCGCCGGCGCGTGCCGATAACGATGCCGTTCATTTCGGCTCGGACATCAATGTGCCGGCCGATATGACGGTGCACGACGCCGTCTGTTTCTTCTGCAGCGTGAATGTCCAGGGCAAGGTCAACGGCGACGTGGTCTCATTTTTCGGACACGTGCATATTGCTGGGGCCGCCAACCACGATGTCGTCAATTTCTTTGGCGGAGTCAGCGCCGAGGACGGCGCCACCATCGGGCAGGACCTGGTGAGCCTCTTTGGCAACGTGCGTCTAGGCGAGAACACCTCGGTGGGCCACGACATGGTGGTGCTGGTCGGCGGCGCGCAGATCGCCAACTCGGCGTTTGTGGGCCACGATAGGGTCGTGCAGCCCGGCTGGATCCTCGATTTTCCACTGATCCTGTTGATTGTGCTGTTCATCGTGGCGATCTACGAGTTGCGAGCCTATCGCCGGCGACAGTTCCTGAGGCAGTTCCCGTTTCCGCCGCCGCGATAAATACCTGCCTTCGGTCCATGCTCGTTTCTTGCACGTCGGCCGTTTGGCCGATCCTCAAAGAGTTTTGAACGCGTTCATTTCCGTCTTGCATTTTCTCGGGTTCGGTGTATGCTGTTTTTGAACGTGTTCAATTCTGTTTCCCGAAAGTGAGGCTCATGGAACTGACGGTCTACTATTGCGCCTACCTCTGGTCCTGCGCGGCTCTGGTTGCCGGATTGTCATGGATTCTTCGCCGTTCAAGGACCATCCTTGTCCGCGATGCCTTGGCAGGCAAAGCGGTTACGGCCGCCGCGATCGCCCGCCTGTTGGACGTCGGCTTCTACCTGATCAGCGGCGGGTATGTCGCGCTCACATTTCAAACGGCCTTACCCATGAACGACGGGCAACAGGTCTTTGACGTATTGATTCAGAAGCTGGGTTGGTTTTCGCTTGTGCTGGGCGCCATCCATCTCTTTAATTTGCTGCTTCTGGCGATGTTCCGGTGCAACAGCGCTTCTGCTCCGGCCACGCCTGCCTCGTGACCGCCAAGGCTCCTCGGGAGCCTGCCAAGTCGGAAGCCACCCGGGCACGTATTCTTGCCAGCGCATTGCGCGTCTTTCGCGAGCGCGGTTTCGCTACCGCGACCATGCGCGAGATTGCCGCAGCCGCCGGCGTGGCCGTCGGCGCGGCCTACTACTATTTCGATTCGAAGGACGCCCTGGCCATGGCGTTCTACGAACAGGCGCAAAACGAGATGACGCCGGCGCT
>JASHTH010000666.1 GCA_030040655.1 Acidobacteriaceae bacterium
TCGGCCTGGTTTTTGCACTTCCCATCATGGCGCAACAATACCCCGAGGAGATGCTCTCGGGCCTGCAATGGCGCGATGTCGGCCCCATGCGTGGCGGACGCAGCTATGCCGTGGCCGGAAACGCCGCCCAGCCGGATACGTTCTACACCGGATCGGTGGGTGGAGGCGTGTGGAAGACCGAGAGCTCTGGCCGAACCTGGTTTCCGATCGCCGACGATCCGAAGACGGGAATTCCGATCGGGTCGATCGGCGCGATTGCGGTCGCGCCCTCCAACCCCGACATCGTTTACGTGGGCACTGGCGAGCCGGACATCCGGAGCCAGCACTCCTATGGCATCGGGGTCTTCAAGTCGACCGATGCGGGCAAAACGTGGCATCCGGTCGGTCTCGCCGCAACGCGGCAAATAGGCAAGATCGTCATCGATCCTGCCGATGCCGATCGTGTATATGTCGCCGCGCTCGGCCACGCGTATAAAGCCAACCCCGAACGCGGCGTCTATCGCACCACGGACGGCGGAGCGCATTGGACCAAGGTCCTCGCATCGGGGAAGGATCCAAACAATGTGGGCGCGGTGGATTTGGCGCTCGACCCGCAGCATCCGAGAACGCTCTACGCATCGCTGTGGGCCACGCGGCGCCCACCCTGGGCAGTCTACGCTCCCTCGAACTTGCCCGGCGGAGGACTTTATAAATCCACCGATGGAGGCGACACGTGGCATCAACTCACCAACGGATTGCCCACCGATGACTTCGTCGGCAAGATCGGTGTCGCGGTTGCGCCCAGCAACCCGAACCGCGTCTACGCGGTGGTGGACGATCTCGGCACGGCCATCGCTCCATCGTTCCGCGCCAGCGCCGCGAGAGGCCTGAATGCGCCGAAACCCTCCGGCGGAATTTACGTGAGCGACGATGGAGGCGCGACGTGGCGTCTGGTGAATAACGAGCGGCGCCTGTGGGGACGCGGATGGTACTTTGGCCAGATGGCGGTCGATCCAGCGAACCCCGACCGCGCCTACGATGTGAACACCGCAACTTACATGACCCTCGACGCCGGAAAGACATGGGTCCCCGTTAAAGGTGCGCCGGGCGGCGACGACTACCACCAGCTCTGGATCAACCCCAAGGACGGCAATCGCATGGTGCTCTCGAGCGACCAGGGGACCGTTGTTTCTGTCGACGGCGCAAAGACCTGGAGCACCTGGTACAACCAGCCCACGGCGGAGATCTATCACATTGCCGCCGACAATCGCTTTCCCTACTCGCTCTACGGCGCGCAGCAGGATTCCGGCGCGGTTCGCGTCAGCACCTGGTCGCGCCTGGGCACGCTCGACTTCCGCGACTGGGAACCCATCTGCGAAGCCGGCGAAAGCGATACCGTGGTTCCCGATCCCAAAGACCCCGATCTGCTCTATGGGAACGGCGACCAGCGCTGCAGCCAGTCGCTCAATCTTCCTGTTCCCGAAGGCGGCGAACTCCCCAAGCCCGATCCCAACGACCCCAACCGCAAGACGTGGACTCTACCCGAAGTTTTCTCGCAGGCCGACGACGCCCTCTACTACTCGAACCAGTTCGTATTTCGCACGCGCGATCGCGGCAAGACCTGGCAGAAGATCAGCCCCGATCTCACGCGTTTGCATCCTCCGGTTCCCGAGACCCTCGATCCGATCACGGCGAAAGACATTGACGAGCCCATGACGGATCGATTCGGTGTGGTCTACACCATCGGCCCATCGCCCCTCGACGCCAAGACGGTTTGGGTAGGAACCGATGACGGGCTCATCTACGTGACCCGCGACGACGGCGCGCATTGGAAGAATGTCACGCCGCCGGCTATGACGGCATGGAGCAAAGTGTCGCAGGTGGAGGCGGGCCACTTCGATGCGGGGACCGCCTACGCATCGGTGGATCGCCATCGCCTCGCCGACGACCAACCCTACGTCTACCGCACCCACGACGGCGGCAAGACCTGGCAGAACGTGGTCAGCGGCATCCCCGGCGGCGCGTTCGTCAACTGCGTCCGCGAAGACCCCAAACAGAAGGGCCTGCTCTACGCCGCGACCGAGTTGCGCGTGTATGTGTCGTTCGATGACGGGGATCAATGGCAGCCGCTCCAGCTCAACATGCCGGTCACTTCGGTGCGCGACCTCGTGGTGCACGGCGATGACTTGGCCGTGGCCACGCACGGCCGCGGTTTTTGGGTGCTCGATCAAATGTCGGCCTTGCGCCAGATTGCCGCGGACGGCGAGAAGATTCGAGCGGCCAGTGCCTGGCTTTTTGCGCCCGGCGTTACGTGGGCCATTCACCAGGGCGGTCAGGACGGTACGCCTCTTCCGCACGAAGAGCCGCAGGAGCTGAACCCGCCGGCGGGCGTGCTCGCATACTATTGGCTGAAGTCGGCGCCGAGCTTGCCGATCAAACTCGAACTGGTCGACGCGAGCGGCAAGGTTGCGGCGTGCGTGACCAGCGATACTCCGGTCAAGCCCGTCGACACTGAAGCCATCAATGTGCAGGCCTACTGGGAGCAGCCTACGCCGCCGTCTTCGGCTGAGCCGGGAATGCATCGCGTTGCCCTGAACGTGGTTGCGCCGCCGAGATTCGGATTTGGCGGGCGTGCGCCGTCGCCACCTCCCGCGGATGCGTGTCATCCTGCGGGGGCTGCGCCATCCGAGTCGGAGCCCACGGATCGGGGCCGCGGGCAGCAGGGCCTTCAACCTGGCGACTACACCGTGAGGCTGACAGTCGACGGACAGACGCTCACGCAGCCGGTGAAGATCCTGACCGACCCGCGGCAATTGCCGAAAGGAGCTGACCCACTGCCGGATGACGACGATGATGAATAGTGTTCCGGCATGGCCACGAATTGCCGTCAAGAATCGATGCGGCCACGCGTCTGATCGCGGACGCTAAAATCTACGCCGCAGCCGGCAAAAACTACACGCATTTTCGCGTGAGCCAAACCCCTCTCCGTTTCCCTGCTGAAACGCAGCCAGCCTAAACCTCCTGCTCCCCGCTGCCTTCAAAACTTCCGCAACTCGAACGAGGCTTGTCGACGGGCTTGCTTTTCCGTGGACGGAAATCCAGTCCACGCCCCAAGGTTCCGCGTTTCTTGATGGGCTGGGAAGCTGTTCTCTCCTGTCTTGAACGAAAAGGAGGAGCACCTATGCGCGCCAAGTGGTGACTGAATTGACAAAGCTCGAGCATCTCGCACTTTACGGTTCCTCTTTGTTTCCGTTCAGCGCATTTTCGACTCCGCCGTAGAAAACCTCCATTTTCGATCTCTCTTGCGAGTCTCGGCTTGCGAGGGCACGCGCATGGGAGCACTGAACCCGCTCACTGCGCCACCAGCTTGACCGGCGCTCGCCAGAACGATGCCTTGAGCGTGGCGGGATCGATCACCGTGACCTGACAGTCGTACTCGCCGGGCGCAAGCTTTTCGATTGCGAAGTTGAAGTTGAGAGGTGT
>JASHTH010000667.1 GCA_030040655.1 Acidobacteriaceae bacterium
GTCGCTTATGTCTCCGCACTTGAGCAACATCTTCCTATCCTGCATCTTCTGCATCATCCGTTTGCATTGCAGGCCAACGGAATCCAGCCCATAAAAAGTGGCATCGCTCATCAACCCGCCCAGATGGGCATAGAGAGTAGCCGTCATCTCAGGCTTGCCCCAAGTCTCCCGATCTTCGTCTCTTGCCAGACGCTCGAATGCGTTGAGTTGAGCAGTGGCTTTGAAGAAAACATCCGCGTAGAACTGCTGCATTTCAAGAAGGGACACCACCCTATACGAACCGCACCGCTCCCATGGGCGCTCAAGGCGCTCAATCGAGGGAGTCTCGAATCGTATTGTGCGGTCAACCGGCATGGTGTGTCAAATCCGTTGATGCCGTATTACCGCCAATACTTCCCTTTGCTAGAGTTTCGCCCGGCTCAGATCCTGTTCGGAGCCCAGTCGCTCCCTCTCTGTCCGGATCTCCTTGGGAGAAGCGGGACCTTCATCGCCAGCTCGCCTCACTCCTCTTTCGGCCCGCCGTTCGGATAATCCACCCGAATCGTCAGAATCTCGTAGGGCTTGATCGGCGCCTTCACCACATCGCCGGTCACGCTGAGCGGATCGCCCTCTGGCTGCTCCATGAGGTTCGTTACCGTGGCTCCGGTCGCCCCCGGCGGCACGTGGAACTCGACCGTCGCGTCTTTGCCCGCCCACTCATAGACACGGAAGATCAGGCCCTTGGCGTCTTCAGCCTTTTTCACCGCCGTCAGCACCACGTTGTCCGGCGTGACTGAGGCAAACGAGTGCTCGGCCGGCAACGATCCCGTATGAGCCGTCACCGCCACGGCCTGCAGCGGGTAATCGTACTCCCACCCCTTGCGTACCGTCAGCGCGTCCTTCCACGATCCGGCATGAGGATAGACCGCGTAGTGGAAGTGGTGATGGCCCATGTCGGCGTCGGGGTCGGGCCACTTTGGCGACCGAAGCAGCGAGATGCGCAGCAGGTTGCCGACCGCATCGTAGCCGTACTTGGTCTGATTCAGCAGGCTCATGCCATGTTTTCCGTCGCCCAGGTCGACCCAGCGCATCGCCGCCGCCTCAAACTGCGCCTTCTCCCAGCTGTTGTTGCGCGTCGTCGGCCGCTCGATGGTCCCATAGGGAATCTCGTAGGTCGCGAAATCGCTCGTCGCCGCCAGCGCAAACGCCGCCTTGAGCAGAATGTGCGACTCGTGCCAATCGATCTCATTGCCGACGTCGACAGAATCCGCACCTCGCGGAATGCCGATCGTCTGCACGAACTTCGAGCTCTGCCAGTGCTTGGTCACGCGGATGACGGGATTGCCGAAGTGGTCCTTCGTCAGCTCCACCGAATCCGTCTCGTCGAGCTTTGTTGGCGGTTGGTCCAGCGTGCCGGGATCGATGTTCCAAGCGTCGTAGTCTCTCGGCGTGTCCTTGAAGGCCTGCAGCTCGTTGCCGCAGCTACCCGGGGCGAGCGTCTCGAAGCCCGCTTTCTTGTCGTAGAGGCTCGTAAAGCAGCCGGTCTTCTTGTCCACGGTGACGCGGACGAATTGATTTTCCAGTGTCGCCGAATCGCTGGTTTCGCGCGATTGCGTATCGGGTGCCAGTCCCTTGCCGATCTGCTGCTGGCTCAAGTGGAGGACCTTGTAACCCAAGGCGGGCACGTCGTCGACATGGACGCGCACCTCAACCACTCCGGTGTCTTTGTTGAACTCCATCTCCTCGGAATCGAGCGGAGTTTTTTGCGCTGCCGCGCCGCTTACCGAGACTCCGGCCGGAGTGGGTTTGGACAATTGCACGCGCACGGTCACATCGCCCGAGCGCTGCCAGCCGAGCGGGTTATAGACCTCCACGGGAATGCCCGCGCCATTCGTGTCGATACGCGCGCCGACCGTGTCGAGCGACTTCTCGCTGATCTCGTTGGTCGACCAGCGCACCACGTCGTAGTCCTTCTGCGCGTCTTTGTAGATGATGCCGATGCCCGACCCCGCCGCCAGGTCGTGGAATTGGTTGAAGAGCACCTTCTTCCAGTCCTCGGTCAGCTCTGCGCCGGGATACCCGCGACCGTCGAGCCACGCCAGCGAAGCCCACTTCTCCGCGTTCAGCATCTCCTCTTCGGCTGTGCGCATATTCCGCTTGTGATGGGCCTGCGTGGTAAATACGCCGCGGTGGTACTCGAAATAGAGCTCGCTGTCCCACGTGGGAATCGCAATCTCCCCCGCAACCGCCGGCGGCGGCGTGTAGCCTTTGGCAATCGATTCGTAATTCCAGGTCTTGCTCTCCGGCGCAATCTCCTTCTCCACCGCCGAGAAGTACGGTTGCGCAATTCCGAATTCGTACTTCGGAACGATGTGCGCCGGCGAGGCCCAATGGAAGCCTTCGTCCAGCATCGCCCGCGTCGGCCCTCCGCCGTGGTCGCCCACGCCGTAAAGATCCATCATGTCCATCATCCCTGTCGCGCGCCGCCGCGCCTGCACCAGGTCGCGGGACAATCGCACCGGGTTCAGATTGTCGTTGGCGTAGTCATGCGGAAAATACGCCAGCACCTTCGATCCGTCCGGCGACTCCCACCAGAAGAGCTTGAAGGGCAACTGGTTCGTGTCGTTCCACGTCATTTTTTGTGTGACGAAATAGTCCACCCCGCTCTTCTTGTAGATCTGCGGCAGTTGCCACGTGTAGCCGAACGAATCCGGGTTCCAGCCGATGCGCACGTCTACGCCGTAGTTCTGCTTGTACCAGCGCTTGCCCACCAGCAGTTGCCGCACCAGCGACTCGCCGTCGGGCATGTTCAGGTCCGGCTCGACCCACATGCCGCCCACCACCTCCCAGCGGCCCTCCTTGATGCGCTGCTTGATCTGGTCGTTCAGGTCGGGGTACTTCTGCGCCAACCAGTCGTTGTAGGCTGCCGCCGACTGCGTGTACGTGTACTGCGGATACTCATACATCAACTGCAGCGCCGTGCCGAAGGTTCGCTTCACTACGTCCACCGTCTCTGTCCACGGCCACAGCCACGCCGCGTCGATATGCGAGTTGCCGGTGACATGAAACGTCGCCTGCGCCAGAAGCGGCGCCAGGGCGGCGAGCTTGTCGTGCGCGGCCTTCAGGCTGAGGTCGAATTTTGCCTGGTCGTGCGCGTCCAGCGCGGCAAGATCGACCGCCTGGATGGCGCTGTTGAGCGTCTCTATCTTGCTCGCGTCGCCGGGCGCCAGCGAAGGCACCAGCAGCGCCGCCGAAAGAAACTCCAGGCGCAGGTCTTCGGGATTGGGCCGATTCTCCGGGAAGTCGATGCGCAGCGTCGCGCCCTCGAAGCCCTTCGTATCCACCGTGTGCAGCAACTTCACCGCGACGACCACTTTCTCGCCTGGCTTGGCCTGGTCGAAAAGGACGATCGGCTCGAGATCGTCGCCCATCGCCACACGGCGCCCATTGAAATAGAGGATCTCCGGCATGGGTCCGTTGGCGTAGGCGTGAAATTCGAACCAGACCCGCGAGCCAGTCAGGTCGTAGCCGTTCAGCGTGTCGGGAACCGTGTACGTCTGCCGGAACCACACCGCGTCGTTCGGCGCCTGGGCGTGAACGGCGATCGGCTGCCAGTCGCTGTCGTCGAGGTCGACGGCCTCGCCGTGCGCCAGGTCGCCGGAGTGCATCTTCCAGGCGCCGTCAGGCAGCTCAAAAAACGTCGAAAGCCGCGCGATCACCGCTTGCGACTGCGGATCGAGATGGTCGGCGATGTCCTTGGCTTGGCCGGCGGTTTGTCCCGCGGCGCGGATCGCAAGGATCGGGATGGTAACGATTCCAAGCAGGAGCACAAAAAGAGGGGTGCGGAATTTCAAAGGACCGTTCATGGGAAGATTTCCTCGGCAGCCATATTACGGCATCGGGCCGGGATGGACGATGAACGGTCTTCACAATTCGGCATGGCCGCGTTTTTCCCGAAAAGCCAAAAACCTCGGCCCTTCGGACAACCGGCAGACGGCGACGTGCGTCTAAACCCTCACACGCCGGCGGGACTGTTAAAGGCCGGCGAACCCCCCATTCAGCCCTCCCCCCTCCCCCGGTATCCTCCGGTTCTCATCGGCCGGAAGCGATTCGGTGCGGGTCTCTGTCCTGATCGGCCGTGGCTGGCCGTTCGCTGAATTCCAGGTATTCGATGTACGCCAGCAGAGCGCCCCAATGGTAAAACCGGTCGCTCGACTGCACGTCGTCGCCTTCGCCGGTTATCGCGTTGTAGTTCTCGTGAACGTGGCCCTTCTCTTTCCATTCTTTCAGGAATAGGTCGTAGGATTTCCGGGCAAACTCTCGCTTTACCGAGACGTCATCGTAGTTAGCCAGGCCGAGATAGACGAGGTAATTCATCGGCCCCCAGATCCGGCCCCGCCAGTAATTCTGGTCCTTGAACGCCGGATCGTCCCGCTCGATCGACGGAATGACCCATTGTCCCCAAAACTCATTGGGGTTGACCAGGTGTTTTTCGACCATGACTTTGGCCTGTTCCGGGGTTGCCACGCGCGCCATCATCGGATAGAAGTTTGTCGGCGAAAGCCGGCGACTTACTTTGCCCGTGTGCAGGTCGATATTGAGAAACATCCCGGCCTGCTCGTTCCACATGGTCTTCAGCTTCCCCGCATAGCGCGCGCCGCGATCGCGCAATTCCCTTGTCTCATCGGTCTTGCCGAGCACATCGGCGATTTCCGCCAGCGCGTTGCAATCGGCCACATACAGGCTCATCAGGCCGACGTCGGCATACTCAACCAGATGCGTCTCCCGGTTGTAAGTCGTGCCGTCGTACATCGGGCTGTTATCCAGCCCCGACTCAAAGATCGCGCCCTGCCATGTGCCCGGCGAGCTGTCGTCTAAGTTACCTGGTTTGTTATCCCAGTCGCTTCCCCACGTCAGATAACCTTGTATGTCGCGATGTTGGCCCCACCAGCGGTTCCATTTCAAGAGTGGATCGAATGTATCTTCGAGAAACCAGCGATCGTGATACTTGTGATAGAGTCCCAGCACGGTGATCGCGCCCACCGGCGGCTCCGACCGGTCGAAGCTCATCCACCCGTCCGGCCGCGCGTAATTGGGCACAAATCCCTGCGCCGTCTCCTCCCGCAGCAACTCCATTGCGTTGGCATAGGCTAAGTCGCGGCTTCCCACTCCCGCCAGCGTTGCGGCAAAGAAGTTATCCCAATCCGCCAGCACCCATCCGCCCCAATCCACGCTCCACACCCTGGTAATCGGTGAAATCACGCGGCGATCTTCCGGGTCGTAAATCGTGTCCCAGCCGAGCGTGGTTTCGATCGCGCCGATAATTTCGGCTGTCGTTGCCGACCCGCCATTCTCCGGATCGGACAAAGACTTCTGGTAAGCCGCGCCCTGGCGCTTGACGATCTCTTCGATCTCATCCAGCGATCGCCGCCGCCCCGTCCCGACGCCCACCGGAGCAGTCAAATCTGCCGCAAAGTACGGCCCGCCCACCGGCAACTCCAGATTTCGGTCTTCGCCTAAATCACCTGCCTTTTCGCAGGTGCAGAACACCCAGTCCCTCGCCGTGCGGTAGCGTGTCTCGATCGCTCCCGGATGCTTGGCCGTGAAACCGAAGGCGTTCCAGA
>JASHTH010000668.1 GCA_030040655.1 Acidobacteriaceae bacterium
GGTTCAGGAAGCATTGCGAGAACATCTGCGAAGGCTGGAAATTCGCGCGAAAGAAGAGCGCGACCGGGAAGGATACCTGCGGATACCGCAACTACTCGAACAAACCCAATTCTGGGATGCAGTGGCATCATGGCCGGCAGAGTAACCCGGGGCGAGGTTCGCCTTTACGCCTACGGCCGCCCTAACAAAACTAGACCGGTGCAGGTGCTGACTCGCAACAGCGCCATCGCGTCTCTCTCCACTGTTACGGTGGCGCCAATTACCTCCACAATCCGCGGCGTGCCGTCAGAGGTCATTCTTGATGATGACGACGGGATGAAGGGTCGCTGTGCCGTTAACCTTCACAACGCAGTTACGATTCGGCAAAATCGTTTGGGAAGGTAGGTAGGTCGACTGGGCTCCGTCCGTATAGCCGAAGCCTGCGCTGCTTTGCACTTCGCGCTCGGCTGCGACGATCCCTCCTCGTAGCGAAATGCGACAATGATCCTAGCGCGGTTCTTCGTGCAAAGAGATCGTGTGCGGGGGAATTCCAAGACCATGTTGCGAGCGTTGTCGACGCATATCTTTCTCAACCAGCGACTTCACCCTGGCCTGCTGGAGCAGGCCGGGCGCGCCGGCGCGCAGGCCGTGGAGATCTACGCCGCGCGCCAGCACTTCGACTACGCCAATGCCGAAGACGTTCGCGACCTGGGCGCGTGGTTCCGGTCGAGTGAAATCGAAGCCTGGTCGATGCATGCGCCGCTGTTTCCGGATCGCGAGATGGGCCGCGCCGGAGCGCCCGCGGTCAACGTCATCCATCCGGAGAAATCCCGCCGCATCGACGCTATGGACGAGATCCGGCGCGCCCTCGAGACCGCCGAGCACATTCCCTACAAGAACTTGATCCTGCACCTGGGCGAGCGCGAAGACACCTGGTCGCTGCGCACCATCGAATACTCCATCACCGCTCTAGAGCATCTGGGAGCGTTTGCGCGGCCGCTCGGGGTGCGGTTGCTCGTCGAGAACCTGACCAGCGAGCCGACCTCACCCGAGCACCTCGTCACCATCTTGCAGATGGGCCACCTCGACAACGTGGGCGTGTGCCTGGACCTGGGTCACGCACATATGACCGTGGGCATCGACCAGGCGATTGCCACGCTCGGCGCGCATATCGTGTCAGTGCATGCGCATGACAATCACGGTTTGAAGGACGAACATCTCTGGCCCGGCGACGGGACCATCGACTGGCCCGCGGCGGTGAGCGCGCTCAAGAAGCTGCCTGCGCCGGCGGCCATGGTGCTGGAGATCGGCCATTCGCTTGGCGACGCGCCGGCCGCCATTCCCCCGCGCATCGAGCAATCGTTTCACCGCCTGGCGTGAACGCTGCTGCTCATTTCTGTTCGCGGCCGTCCATGGATTCTCCGCCGTCGTCCCGGTCATTCACGATATAAACCCAGCCGCTGAGCGGTGGGTGTGACGGAGGCGAGCCTGCTCCGCGAAAGGAATAATCGAAGCGCAGGTCAATGAATTCCACGGTGGTCCAGGTCTGGCCGGGAGGGAGCCGCGGAGGATCGATGCCCGGAGCGCGAATCTGGCCCACGTCGCGGATCACGGCCCACATACCCCAGTCCTGATACACCTCGCCGAGCAGGGTGCGCTTGGCCGCTTCCACGGCGGACGTGTCGGCAGGCTTCGGGATTATGTCGGCCTGCGGATCGCTGTCGATCTCGCCCGTGCGGGTGTCGATTTCGGCAGTCTGATAGAACTGCGCCGTCTCGAGAATTGCGTGCCAGCGAAATGGGGTCACCGGATACGGCTCCAGCGCCATGCGCGCGACCGGAACCGTCGTGATCTGATTGTTGGCCAGCAGAGCCAGTCCGCGCTGGTGTTCGCTCCATCGCCAGCCAAAGAGCACGGCCGTCGCCGCCAGCGCAAAGATCGCCCATCCGCGGCCGCGAAATTTGACTCGCCGCGCACCGATCTCGCGATCGGTCAATCCCAGCAGGGCGGGAATGACAAGCGCCAACAGAAAGACGACCCACAGCGCCGGCTCGGCAATAAACATGAAGCTGCCCGTGTACCATCTCGGATTGAACGGAAAGAACGGGCGCACAGCGTAGCTGGTCGACCAATCGAGGAAAATGTGGCTGAGCGCCGCGATCAACGCCGTGAGATAGAGCCAGCCCCAGCGGATCGGCTGTCGGCGCGACCAATGCGGGCCGGAATCCGAGCCGGGTTCTCGCTGATTTCCAAGGGGATGAGTTGCGGGTTTTCGATGCCTGCGCGACTCGCTCCACAAGTAGACCATGGCCACGGCGCCGACCGTGACCAGTGCCACCACGGGCGCGCCAACAAAGGTATGGGTAATTCCGCGATGGTGTTTCAATTCCTCTACCGGTCCATCGAATCCCCAAAGCACATCGAGGTCGGCCGCCTCCGCCGCCAGCACCGCGGTCACCGTGGCGCAGGCCGTCTTGCGGTTCAGGCCGGCGCGGCCGATGCAGGCTCCGGTGAGAAAGTGGGTGACGGGATCCATGTTTCGCGACAATCCTGATAAGAGAATGACACATGGCCGCGGGCCGGCAAGAGCCGGAACAGCTCGGCAAATGGGCAGAACCCGGACCGCCGGGCACGCGCCTCGCCTACAATTTCGATGGAGCCAAATGGCCGAGAGAAAGGGTCGGCAGACATGAGACAGCGACGGACAAATTCGATCGGAACGAGGCAGGCGATGTGCGCTGCTTTGGCCGCAGTTCTTTCGGTGGCCGCAGAAACCTGCGGGGCGCGCGCCCAGTCGAGCAATGCGCCATTCGGACCGGCCAACCCGTTCTACGCGCCGAGCACGCTGCCCTTTCACGCGCCGCCCTTCGACAAAATCAAAGACAGCGATTACCAACCGGCGTTCGACGCGGGGATGGCTCAGCAACTCGCCGAAGTGGAGAAGATCGCGGACAATCCCGCGCCTCCGACGTTTGAAAACACATTGATCGCACTTCAGAAGTCGGGCCGGCTGCTGGACCGTGTGAACGCGGCCTTCAACTGCGTTACCGGAGCCAACACCGATCCCGAACTCGAGAAGGTGCAGGAGTACGAGGCCCCGAGGCTGCAAGCGGAACAGGACGAGATTGACCTCAATGCGCGCCTCTTCGCGCGAATCAAGGCGATCTACAATCAGCGGACGTCGCTTCATCTCGATCCGGAGTCATTGCGGCTGATCGAATACCAATACCAGCAGTTTGTGCGCGCCGGTGCGAACCTTTCTGACGCGGACAAGACGCGCCTGAAAAAGATCAACGAGGAAGATTCGAGCCTTTCCAATGCCTTTCAGACCAAACTGCTTGCGGCCGCCAAGGCCGGCGCCTACTTGGCGACCGATGCATCGGCGCTTGCCGGGCTGGGCCAGGTGCAGATCTCCGCTGCCGCCGATGCCGCGAAGGCGCGCCAGCAGCAGGGTTGGCTGATTCCGCTGCAGAACACCACGCAGCAGCCCGATCTGACCTTTCTGACCAACCGCGCGACGCGGCAGGCGCTTTTTGAGGCCTCGTGGAATCGCGCCGAGCATGGCGATGCCAACGACACGCGCGCCACCATTGCGCGCCTGGCGCAGTTGCGCGAGCAAAAAGCCGCGCTGCTCGGATATCCCAACTACGCGGCGTGGACTCTTACCGATCAGATGGCCAAGACGCCTGAAGCGGCCGTGCATTTTGTCGATGCGTTGGTGCCGGCCGCGACGGCAAAAGCCGAGAGCGAGGCGCAAGAGATCCAGTCGGTCATCGACGCGCAACACGGCGGCTTTACGCTGGCGCCATGGGACTGGAACTTCTACGCCGAGCAGGTGCGCAAGGCAAAGTATGACCTCGATGAGAGTCAGGTAAAGCCTTACTTCGAGCTCGACAACGTCTTGCAGAACGGCGTCTTCTACGCGGCGCACCAGCTCTACGGCCTTACCTTCAAGGAGCGGCACGACATTCCCGTCTACCAGCCGGACGTGCGCGTCTTCGAGGTTTTCGATGCGGACGGCAAGCCTCTGGCGCTGTTCTACTGCGACTACTTCCAGCGCGACAACAAAAACGGCGGAGCGTGGATGGATGTCCTGGTAAATCAGTCCAAGCTGCTGGGAACGCTTCCCGTGGTCTACAACGTGGCGAATTTCGATAAGCCGGTTCCGGGCCAGCCCGCTCTCATCAGTTTCGAAGACGTGACCACGATGTTTCACGAGTTCGGCCACGCGCTGCACGGCATCTTCGCCGACACCGAGTATCCCAGTCTTTCGGGCACGCAGGTGGCGCGCGACTTCGTCGAGTTCCCGTCGCAGTTCAACGAGCACTGGGCCAGCTTTCCCGAAGTCTTCGCGCACTTCGCGCATCACTACCAGACCGGCGAACCCATGCCGGCCGAGCTGGCAGCCAAAATCCAGCGAGCCGAGAAGTTCAACCAGGGTTACCGGCTCACCGAGCTGTTGGCCGCCGCCGAACTCGATCTCCAGTGGCATACGCTTCCTGCAACCGCGCCGCTCCAGGATCCCGACGCCTTCGAGAAGGATGTCCTGACGAAAACGCACCTCTGGCTCGCCGCCGTGCCGCCGCGCTATCGGTCAAGTTATTTCCTGCACATCTGGTACAACGGCTACGCCGCCGGCTATTACGCGTATCTGTGGACCGAGATGCTCGACGACGACGCCTTCCAATGGTTCGAGGATCACGGCGGCCTGACTCGCGCCAACGGCGACCGCTTCCGCCGCATGATCTTGTCGCGCGGCAACACCGAAGACCTCGCCAAGATGTACGTCGCGTGGCTGGGTGCGGAGCCGAGCATCGAGCCGATGCTGAAGTTCCGCGGGCTGAAAGATGCGAACGATACGAAGCGATGATGTAGCCCGCCAACTCGGAGTCGGCCAGCGGATCGCAATCGCGCCTCACTATAATCCATTTCTATGACCGCACCGAGCGCCGCGCGCCGAATCGAGGAACTGCGGAAACAGCTCCGCCATCACGAACACCTCTATTACGTCCTCGACGCGCCGGAAATCAGCGACGCCGAATACGACGCCCTGATGAACGAGCTGAAGCGGCTCGAGGCGGCCCATCCCGAGCTGGTGACGCCGGACTCGCCGACGCAACGCGTGGGTGGCAAGCCGGCCGAGGGCTTCGCCAAGGTGCGCCACTCGCGGCCCATGCTCAGCCTGGACAACGCGTATTCGCGCGAGGAGTTGGCCGACTGGGACCGCCGCGTGCGCGAGCTCGCCGGCAGGCTGCCGGTCGAATACACATCGGAGCTCAAACTCGACGGCTTGAGCGTGGCGCTGCACTACGAGCCGGCCGAAGATGGAGCGGCGCGGCTGGCGCGCGGCGTGACGCGCGGCGATGGCCAGATCGGCGAAGACGTCACCTCGAACATTCGTACCATTCGCAGCGTGCCACTTCGCATCTCCGTCGAACTGCTTCACAAGGCCCGCCTCCCGCAGGGATTCGAGGTGCGCGGTGAAACCGTCATGCCGGAGAAAGCTTTCCTGCGCACCAACGAGGAGCGCGAGCGCGAAGGGCTTCCGCCCTTCGTCAATCCGCGCAACTCGGCGGCCGGCACGGTGCGCACGCTCGACTCGCGCATCGTGGCCACGCGCGGCCTCGTCTTTTTTGCCTACTTCCTGCTCATCGACGGCGAATACCTGGCGCAAGGGCAAGTGGCGACGCTCGATGCGCTGACTGCTCTCGGATTCCGCGTGAATCCGCATCGCGGACGCATGGACTCGGTCGACAAGATGATGCACTTCATCGAAGCGACGGAGAAGCAGCGCGACACGCTGGGCTACGAGATCGACGGCGTCGTCTTCAAAGTCGACGCGCACGCGGCGCAGCAACGGCTGGGCTACACCGGCCGCGCGCCGCGCTGGGCCATCGCGTATAAGTTCACCGCGGAGTCGGCCATTACCCAGGTGCAGGGCATTCTCATCACCGTGGGCCGCAGCGGCAAGCTCACGCCGACGGCGATGCTCCAGCCGGTCTTTGTCGGCGGCGTGACGGTGAGCCGCGCCACGCTGCATAACTCGGACTTTATCGAGCGCCTGGGGCTGCTCGTCGGCGATTGGGTGAAAGTGGAGCGCGGCGGCGACGTGATCCCCAAGGTGGTCGAAGTCGTCGAAGACGCCGAACACCCGCGCGGCACGCACAAATTCGTTTGGCCCACGCACTGTCCCGATTGCGGCTCTGAAGTCGTCCGCGCCGAGGGCGAAGCCGATTATCGTTGCGTGAACGCCGCTTGCCCGGCCAAGCTGCGCGAGAGCCTGCTTCACTTCGGCAGCCGCGGCGTGATGAACATCGAAGGGCTGGGTGAAGCCGTGGTGCAGCAGTTAATGGAGCGCGGCCTGGCGCATAGCGTGGCCGATCTGTATGCGCTGACGGAGGAACAGCTCGTCGGACTCGAACGGTTCGCCGAGAAATCGGCGCGCACTTTGCTCGAGGAGATCGAGAACTCGAAGCATGCCGGTCTGGCGCGCGTCCTCATGGGTCTGAGCATTCGCTTCGTCGGCGAGCGCACCGCCGAACTGCTGGCGCAGGAGTTCGGATCCATCGATGCCCTCATGAACGCGTCTGCCGAGGAGCTGTCGCGCGTAGAAGAAGTCGGACCGCGGGTCTCCGAAGCCATCGTCGAATTCTTTTCCCAGCCCGCCAATCGCGAGCTCGTCGACCGGCTCAAGCACGCGGGCGTGAAGATGACGGCGGAAAAGAAGCAACGTTCGAGCCAATTGGCCGGCTTGAC
>JASHTH010000669.1 GCA_030040655.1 Acidobacteriaceae bacterium
TCCTCATTGAGAATGGAGTTCTCTCTTTTTACTGGACCAAGGAGATTACAGGCCAAAAGCAGAAGATCGTCACCACGCTGCCCTTCCTGATCCAGCAGGACATGAACGGTTCGATCTCCGACAAAATGGTCTAGCCGCAAGTTCATCTGGGAGTTTCCTCACCCCCCGAAAGGAAATTCCGCCTTTGATCTCCAATCTGCGAATGGCGCTATGCCCTCTGAATCCCTTGGAGATTTCGCACGCGTCGCCCTAAGGACGCCTTGAACAAATCACCGCTTTGAAAGGGCACGGATTCATCCGCGCCGTAGGCGCTGCAAAACAAGCGCGGGCTTAAGAGTGTGCGTGAGAACTCGTTTGGGCATATTTTCGGTGTACGAATTGGAGGGAGCAGCACCCTTCAGGCTGCTGAATTCAGGAAAACGCATCTGAGTGGCTTTAGCCACGGGCCTCTTGAAGGCGACTTCACGGCTTTGGCAAGAGTTCTCACGCAGACGCTTCAGCCCCTGAGGGGAGATTTCCGATTTGCTCGGAGAATCCCTAAACTGAATCCATGCTCGACTACGAGATTTCCCCCTCCGATGCGGCGTTGTTGCTCAGGGAAAATAAAGCCCGCTTCATCGACGTTCGCGAGCCGTGGGAAGTCGCGACGGCAAAGATCGATGGAACCATTCCGATGCCCATGGGCGACGTGCCGTCGCGCGCCCATCAGGAGTTCGATCCCGACGAGCGGCTGGTCGTAATTTGTCACCTGGGCCAGCGGTCGCTGAATGTGGCCGTTTGGCTGCGCAACCAAGGGTTTGAGCAGGCGCAGTCGCTGCGCGGCGGCATCGATGCGTGGTCGGCGGAGATCGATCCGTCGGTTCCGCGTTACTAGGCTTTGCCTATCGCCCGAACGCATACGTCAACTGAAGCACGCCGCTGTCGATGCCCGGATTGTAGGCGGCCGAATTGGCGTTGGAGATGTGGTGGTAACGGTACTCCACGCAAATGGATTGCTGCTGTGTGCGGTAGAATTCGAACCCCGCTCCCGCATCAACTGTGAAGTTGAACGAGCCGGCAAAATCGATCGGAATCGCCCTGGTGGAGAACATCGTCCCCCCGTGCCAGTCTAGAAATGGTTGGAGCTTTTCATGGGGCCGGAAGTTCCATTGGAACCCGATCGGCGACATCGCCTCGCCGATCGTCCACTGGCGATGCCTGCAAAACGAGGTCTCGGTGCCGCTGTATACCACTCCTTTCGGATCGGTCAACTGGTACGGAAAAACCTGCGGCGAGCAAACGACCAGCGGGCCTCCGTAGACGATGGCCGAGGCAGGATCGGGCTGAATCTGCCGGACGATCGTCTCGCTCAGCGGATCGCTTTCCAGCGCCACCGGCAACAGCTCCGCGCTGTATTGCCAATTCACTCTGCGGCCAAGAAGGATGCGGCGATGGTAGCTCGCGCCGAAATCGAGCAGCTTGCGTTTCTCTGCTGTTCCCAGCAAAATGTGGCTCGAATCGTTCGCATAGGCGCTGAAGATTCCGAAGCTGTTGACCCGCGCATAAGCCCCGTTCTCCGGCATGGTTTGCGCGGGGGCGGCCAAGGGCGATGTCAGGCCCGCAATTAAAAGGGAAAGACCGCAGCGGCGCGCGGCGCGCGGCAGGAAGAACGGTTCGGGTTTGGGCAAACAAATCTCCTTTTGGGCGGCCGTGTGAGCGGCCGTACTTCGCGCATTACGGCGGATTACAATTGTGCTGCTAGAGCGATGCTCGAAATGCTATGCGGCATTTTGAAGTCGTCCCAAGGTGGCTTTTTCTTAAGGGAAAAAGCCAACCGGCGATTTCGCTTTGCCCCACGCCATTTCGAGAATCGCTGTACGAATCCAGCTTTACCGGAGGATGCAAATGTCCACTCCCGCAATCCATTATGCCCAACAGAACCACCCCCGATTTCTCGACGAGTTGAAGGCGCTGCTGCGCATCCCGTCGATCTCGACTCTGCCCGAGCACAAGGCCGACTGCCGCAAAGCCGCGCAGGTGGTGGCCGACGAGCTGAAGCGCATCGGCATGGAAAACGTGCGACTGATCGATACCGAAGGTCATCCGCTCGTCTACGCCGACTGGCTGCATGCCACGGGCAAGCCCACTGCGCTGTGCTATGGACACTATGACGTGCAGCCGCCCGATCCGTTAGACGAGTGGGTTTCGCCGCCTTTCGAGCCGCAGGAACGCAACGGCAATCTCTACGCGCGCGGCGCAGTGGACGACAAAGGGCAGATGTACATGGAGGTGAAAGCGCTCGAATCGCTGCTCGCGGCCAACCACAAGCTGCCCATCAACGTGCGCGTGCTGCTCGAAGGCGAAGAAGAAGTCGGAGGCGGAGGAATCGCGGCGTTTGTCGCCTCCAAGCCGCCGGAGATGAAGGCCGATTTTGCTCTCGTGTGCGACAGCGAGATGTTTGCGCCCAACTTGCCCACGCTGTGCGTGGGCCTGCGCGGGATGATCTATACCGAGCTCGAGGTACGCGGCGCCAAGAGCGATCTGCATTCCGGCATGTACGGCGGCGCGGCGCCGAATCCGTTCGTGGCGCTGGCGCAGATCATCGCCAAGCTGAAAGACGAGAACGGGCACATTCTCATCCCCGGCTTCTACGACGGCATCATTCCGCCCAGCGCCGACGAACTGGCCGCGTGGAGGAGCCTGCCGTTCAACGAAGATGAGTATCGAACCCACGAAGTGGGCGCGCGGGAGCTTGTGGGTGAGTCGGGCTACAGCGTGCTGGAACGCACCTGGGCGCGGCCCACGCTCGACGTGCACGGCATGCCGGGGGGATTCATCGGAGCCGGCGCCAAGACCGTCATTCCCGCCAAGGCCACGGCCAAGGTCTCCATGCGGCTGGTGCCGGGCATGACGCCGGCCAAATCCTTCGCGCAATATAAGGCATACGTGGAGAAGATCAAGCCTGCGGGCGTGGATGTCGACGTTCGCCTCATCCACCAGGGCGACCCGTGTCTGGTGCCGACCGACAACAAGTATATGCGCGCCGCCACCCGCGCCTTGCACGACGTCTGGGGAAAGGATACGGTGTACATCCGCTCCGGCGGATCCATTCCCATCGTCGGCGACTTCGCCCGGCACGCCGGATTGCCCAGCGTGATGATGGGCTTCGGCCTGCCCGACGATAACCTGCACGCGCCCAACGAGAAATTCAACCTGAAGAATTTCGAATTGGGCATCGAGTCGCTGATCCGGTTCTTCGGCGAAGCGGGCGGTTGACCTTGCCGCGCGAGAGGCATCATGCGCCGGAACGCGACGCAGAAGCTGCGGGATTTGTCCTCGCCGGCGGCGAGTCAAGCCGCATGGGCAAAGATAAGGCGGTCGTCCCACTTGCGGGAAAGCCCCTCATGGAGCACGCGCTGGCGATTTTGCGCGAGGCCGGCCTTTCCGCCACCATTGCAGGGGCGCGATCGGCGCTGGGCGAATTTGCGCCGATCGTGGAGGATCGGGCGCCGGGCCGCGGACCGCTGGCGGGCGTTTGCTCCGCACTGGCCTCAATGGCATCGCCATGGGCCGTTTTTCTCCCCATTGATCTTCCCCTGATTCCGTCTTCGTTCGTCGAGTACATGCTCTACCGCGCGCGCGTTGCCTATCCGGCCGCGGTCGTGCCGTCGGTGAACGGATTCCCGCAGACATTTCCGGCGATCATCGCTCGTGCGGCGCTGCCGACTCTTGCTGAACAACTCGGAGCCGGGCGTCTCGGCTGCTTCGCCGCTCTGCGGTCCGCCGCAGACCGCCTGGGCCAGCCCATGGTGATCCTTCCCGTCGAGATGTTGGCGCAATCCGGCCACGTCACCGATCCGCGAGGATTGCCGCCGGTTCTCTGGTTTCTCAACGTCAACAGGCCGGCCGATCTCGAGCGCGCCGGGCGAGCGCTCGCGTTGCGCAATCGCGTAATCTGATGACATGGGAACGCCCGACCTCCCCCCCGAATCCCGTCCCGAACAGGAACTCGACGAATTCCTCTCGGGAACTTTCGAAGAGGGCCCCGAGCATGCCGCGCCGCAGCCGGGCCCCGCGGGCGCCGAGGTCCCCATGATCGCGTTCAGCCACGTCTCCATCTCGTTTAACGAGCGCAAGGTGCTGGATAACGTAAGCTTCACGGTGAAGCGCGGGCAAACCCTCTGCATTCTCGGTCGCAGCGGCGTGGGGAAATCGGTGGCGCTGCGCATCCTGATGGGCTTTCTCAAGCCGCAGATCGGCTCCATCCGCGTGGAAGGCGAGGAGATCAACGGCCTGGACGAAGAGGGAATGAACGCCATACGCAAGCGCGTGACCATGGTCTTCCAAAACGGCGCTCTATTCGACTCGCTGACGGTGCGCGAGAACATTGCCTTCCCCTTGCGGGAGCGGGGAGGCATGGCCGAGGACCAGATCCAGCAGGTCGTGGACCGGCTGACCGGCCTGGTCGGCGCCGAAGACGTCGCCGACGATCTTCCCGGCAGCCTGTCGACGGGGAGAAAACGGGCGGTCGCTATGGCTCGGGCGCTGGCGGCGCAGCCGGAGGTCGTTCTTTACGATGAGCCGACAACGATGGTCGATCCCATCATCGCCAAGCGGCTCGGAAGCCTGATTCAGCGGCTCAAGCGCCAGCTCGGGTTTACCAGCATTGTGGTCACCCACGACATGCGCTTTGCCGAGAGGCTCGCCGACCAGGTGCTCTTTCTGCATCAGGGACGGGGCACGTTTTTCGGCCCCTTGGGCGGCTTTCTGGCCTCGCGCGACGAGAACATCCGCATGTTTCTCGACCTGGATGCCTACCGAATCCCGGCTGTGTAAATGCTGATGATCGATAAAGAATTTCTCAAAAGGACTCACCGTGCCATTGCCGGAATGGTGCCTGTGTTATAGATCACGAATGTACCATCCCGCTGATTCTTATGAAATTTCTATGCCGCAGGCGGCTGAGCTTGCTAAAATCCGGTGAGCGTTCTATTCAGGAAGGCCCGGCTGCCGAAGAGGGGTGAATGGCTCCTTTTCGTCATGCGGCGCACTTGGCATGCCGTGAATGGCAGTTTTCGAAAACCGGCGCCACCATCCTCATAACCGCGCGCTTGCGAATACGATCTTCAGTCACTGGAATTCGGATTCGTTTGCGAAATCTTCGACGTATCGACGCCAGATCCACAACCCGAGCCCGAACGAGAACCGGAAGAGCAAGCCAAGTCGACAATTCCGGTCATATCCGCGTTGAACTCTTTTTCTTTGCCTGATCGACCGTTGGGAGATTTTCCTCTCCGCCGTTGTTGAACCCTTTGAGGTCAGTAGAGCGCATTATGGCGACTTCGGGATTGTGGCAAAGACTTTCCGCATCGGCATCGGGAAAGCGTGAGTGGGCAAAGCAAGCAGGCGCGCATCCGGTTCGAGGCTTGCGCGGCAAAGCCAGCCTTTGGATTCTGCTGGATTGCCTTACGATTCTCGGTTCCGCGATCCTCGCCACGCTCTATGAAAAGCACACCGCGCCGGTCAACGGCGCCCGCGCCTTCGTACACGGCACGCTCATCCAGCATCGCCCCATGGGAATTCTGCTGGCGCTGCTGTGCGGGTTCACCATCACGCTCGTCGTCATCAGCCGCCGGCTGCAGCTCTATTCGCCGCTGAAGCTCAACAACATCCTCAACGAGCAGGGACGAAGCCTTCAGGCTTGCTTCACTTCGGGACTGCTGCTCACCGGCACCCTCTACCTGGTCAAAGCCGAAGACATTCCCCGCGAAATCGTGCTCGTCACCCTGGCGATGGTGACGATTGCGTTGAGCGTGCGGCGGCTGGCATATCGCATCGCCTTCTATCGCCGCTTCGAGCGCGGCGAAGGCACGCGCAACGTGCTCATCGTGGGCACGGGACCCGAGGCGCATGCGTTGCGCCATCATTTCGAGAGCATCCGGCACCTCGGCTATACCTTCAAGGGTTTCGTCGATCTTTCCGGCGACGGCACTTCGCATGCCGCTGTTTTGGGCGATGTGGTGGGCCCGTTCGATACGCTGTTTCAGAGCGCGCGCAAGCAATTTGTCGACGAGATCTTTTTCGCCTCTCCCTGCGAGCGCGGCACCATGCAGAAGGTGCTGGAGCAATCGCGCATTCATGGCGTGGACCTGCGCGTGGTCCCCGATCTCTACGACGGGCTGGCTTGGAATCGCCCCATCGAGTACATCGGCCAGTTTCCCACCATTCCGCTGCATCGCGGCCACGTGCCCGAGGCCGGCCTGATGATCAAGCGGGGTCTGGACATCCTGTTCTCGCTTGTGGGGCTGATCGTGATGTTTCCGGTCTTGATCGCCATTGCCATCGCCATCAAGCTCGATTCTCCCGGACCGATCTTCTACACCTCGGAGCGCATCGGCAAGAAGGGCCGTGTGTTTCGCTGCACCAAATTCCGCACCATGGTTCGCGATGCCGACCAGCGCCGCGCCGAAGTAATGCACATGAACGAGCGCGATGGCGTGTTGTTCAAGATCGCCAACGACCCACGCATTACCAAGGTCGGCCGCTTCCTGCGCAAGTACTCTCTCGACGAACTGCCACAGTTCTACAGCGTTCTGCGCGGCGAGATGAGCATGGTGGGCCCCCGCCCTCCGCTGGCCAGCGAAGTGCAGGAGTACAAGCTCAGCTACTTGAAGCGGCTTGACGTTTTGCCCGGCATCACCGGCTTGTGGCAGGTGCAGGCGCGCCAGGACCCCTCGTTCGACAACTATATTTCCCTCGACATGGCGTACATCGAGGGCTGGAACCTCTGGCTCGATTTCAAGATCATCGGGAGAACCATCGGCGTGGTGCTGCGCGGCACCGGAGTTTGACGGTGAGCCTCAGGGGCCATGGATCGCTGCATGAATAATCTCCAACTGTCATCCTGAGCCCAAGGCGAAGGATCCGCGGTCCTGTTTTCATGGTCTGGGGTGGAACCCTGTTCCGTCCCACGGCCGCGGTTCACGCCTTTTCACGGTTGGGGCATCCCTCGACAGGAAGCCGGTCACGTCCACCAAACCGCACACCCCCACATTGGCGCCTTCGCTGCGGCCGTTGGAGAAAACGCGGTTGCATTAAACTGGATTGGTGAAGATCGCGCTCGCCCAGATCAATCCAACCGTAGGGGACTTCGCCGGAAACCTCGAAAAAATTGTTGCCACAAGCGGTCGGGCGGCGGAGCAAGGCGCGCGGCTCACGGTCTTCTCCGAGCTTTGTATCTGCGGCTATCCTCCCGCGGATTTTCTGGAAAAGCCGAGCTTCCTCGCCCGCTGCCGCACGGCGGTGAATGAACTCGCCGAAGCGACTGCATCCCTGCCCACCGCGGTGGCCGCGGGCGTTGCCTTGCCGGCCCATGCGGACAGCGGAAAGCGAGCGGTGAATGCCGCGGTGCTGCTCGACGGCGGGCAACTCCTGCTCGAACAGCACAAGCGGCTCTTGCCTTTTTACGATGTCTTCGACGAGCAGCGCTACTTCGCCGCCGCGCGCTGCCAGCAGGTTGTCGAGCTGGACGGAGTGCGCCTGGCCATCACCATCTGCGAAGACTCGTGGAACGACAAGAACTTCTGGCCGCGGCGCCTCTACTCCGTCGACCCGATGGAAGAACTGATGCGCCAACAGCCCGACGTTCACGTCAACCTCTCTTCGTCGCCATTCTGGCACGGCAAGCGCGCCATGCGCCGCGAAATGCTCGCTGCCATCGCCCGGCGCGATCGGATCCCGGTGCTGATGTGCAACCAGGTGGGCGGCGACGACAGCCTGATCTTCGACGGCTCCTCGTTCGCATTGAGCGCAAGCGGAGAACTCCTCGCCCAGGCTGCTTCGTTCGAAGAGGATCTGGTCATCGTGGATCCGTTCTCCCCTCCGGCC
>JASHTH010000085.1 GCA_030040655.1 Acidobacteriaceae bacterium
AGTCCCACACGCTCACCCGCACCTGCACGCTGTTGGCGTAACTCTCGCGATAGTCGGCGGTTTGAACGACGTTCACTTGCGGCTGCTGCACGGTCGGGCTCATGATTCCACCAGCTTACTCCAATGCCGGCTCTGTAACCGGGCGCGACTTTTAGTCGTGCCGGTCTGAGGAATTTATCTTTGAAGTCCGGGCGGGCTTCAGCCCGCGACGTCTCGTGCCCAGATTGGCGTCTCCGAAGGCATTTGAGTCCGCGCCCTTTTTTCGGTGCCCTTGCCCCGAGGAAGATTGAACCGCCACCCCAGAATGGTAAAACTGCTCGAATGCTCTATTCTCCTCTGTTGGTTTGCAGTTTGCGTGAGGAGTAACCGATTTCGAGGAGGGTCCAAGATGAGCACGGAAAACCGCCGATGGACGCGGCGCGAATTCGTGGTGCGCGGCGCGGCCGCTGCCAGTGCGTCCGCGGCGACGCCTCTTTTCTCTCGGCAGACAGCTCAGGAATCCGCTCGCAACGGTCGAAAAGTGCTGCACATCGTCGGCCACTCGCACATCGACGCCGCCTGGTTGTGGCCGTGGCACGAGGGCTCCGATACGGTGCTGACCACGTTTCGCAGCGCCCTGAACCGCATCAACGAGACGCCGGGCTTCTGCTATACGCATTCCTCCTCGGCGCACTACCGCTGGGTCGAGAGCGCCGATCCGGCCATGCTCGACGAGATTCGCGCCCGCATTCGCGAGGGCCGCTGGGAAGTTGTCGGCGGCTGGCCGGTCGAGCCCGATTGCAACATTCCCGCGGCCGAAAGCTTTGTCCGCCATTCGCTCTACGGCAAGCGCTATTGCCGGCGCGTGCTCGGTGTGGACGTGAAGATCGGCTTCAACCCCGACTCGTTCGGTCACTCCGCCGGCCTGCCGACGATTCTGAAACATGCCGGCTACGGCTACTACGCCTTCACGCGCCCGCAGGAACACGAGATGAAGCTGCCGCTGCTGTTCTGGTGGGAGGCGCCGGACGGCTCGCGCGTGCTGGTTTCGCGCATCTGGCGCGACTACGACGCGGACGCTGGTCTGGTCCGGCAGGCTGCGAACGGCGCCTTCGCGCCGGGCTTCGATCACGGCGTCTTCTATCTGGGCGTGGGCGATCACGGCGGCGCGGTGACAAAAGAGCAGATTCGGCAGATTCTCGAGATGCAAAAGGACGCCAGCTTGCCCGAGTTGCGCTTCAGCACCCTGCGCAACTTCTTCGCGGCAGTCGAGCAATCGCCGGCATTCCCGTCGCTTCCCGTTGTCAAAACTGAGTTACAACACCATTCGCGTGGATGTTACTCCGCCAACGGAGACGAGAAATACCTCAATCGCCGCGCGGAACGGTCTTTGATCGAATCCGAAACCATTTTGCTGATGGCGAATCGGACCATCGCCCGAAGCTACCCGTCCGAGCCGTTTGCCGAGTCATGGTGGAAAGTGCTCTTTTGCCAGTTCCACGACATGATGGCCGGCACCTCGCTCTTCTCCGACTACCAGGATGTGCGCGACAGCGTGGGCTACGCGTGCGAAGTGGCGCAGACCACAAAAGTCGGCGCACTGGAAGCCATGGCCAAGCACGTCGACACGAGCACGGTCGCCGAAGGCGCGGTCTTTCTCTTCAATCCGCTTCCCTGGAAGCGGACGGCGCTTCTCGAGTGTTATGCCGAGCAGAATCCGTCGGGTAACTCACCGGTAACTCATCTCTCGGCGAAGGACGGAAGCAAGATTCCGATTCAATGGCGGCCGTCGGCCAGCATGACGAACTTCTATCCGCGCCTGTCGGCATGGGTTGAGCTGCCTGCATGCGGCTACAAGGTGCTCGAACTGGGTCACGGACAACCCCCGCCTCCGGCAAGTTACAAGGATTTCTTTACTACCTCCGATTCTGGCTTGGGTATAACTTCGCTAAGAGCGCCGGATGGCGCCGAACTCCTCGCCAAGCCGATCGGCCTTGTGGCCATCCGCGATACCAGCGACACCTGGGCGCATGGAATCGATAGCTTTCGCGACGAGATCGGCCGTCCGGCATTCGTTTCATCGACGTTGATCGAACACGGACCCGTCACCCGTGTCACCCGCCAGCGCGCTCGCTGGCAGGACTCGGAGATCGTCCTCGACATCGCGCAGTTCGCCGGCCTGGATTTCGTCGAGTTGCGCTTCGTGATCGACTGGCGCGAGCGCGAACAAATCCTCAAGCTCGAAGTTCCCACCTCGCTGAGCGATCCACGCGTCTTTGCCAAGGTGCCCGGCGCCATCATCGAACGAGCCGTCAACGGCAACGAAGAACCGTACCAGGACTGGGGTGCCGTGCAGGGCAAGATCGGCAGTGAGGACTACACGGTCGCCGTTCTAAACAAGCAAAGCTATAGCTACGATTGCCTGGAGGGTCTCTTCCGCACCATCCTCATTCGCTCGGCGCCTTATGCACGCCACAACCCCAACAAGGTGCCGCCGAACGACAACAACGCCTGGCAGGACCAGGGCCGGCAGGAGCGAACCTTCTGGATCAAGTGCGCCCGCGGGCCGTGCAACGAACTCGGCCTCGACCGGCTGGCCGAAGAGCTGCAAACGCCGGCCGAATACGTTCTCGACTCCGCGCACAAAGGCACGGCGCCTTGGGAGCAATCGTGGCTCGAAGTGGAACCGGCGAATGTGTGGGTGCTGGCCGTCAAGCGGGCCGAGGAGGCGCCGGATGAGACGATTATTCGCATTCAGGAGCGGTCCGGAAATCGTACGACGGCCACGATCAAAAGCTCGGTTTTCGCGCTCGATCATACCGTCGCTCTCGCGCCTTTCGAGCTGAAGACAATCGCTCTCCGGCACACCGCGACAAGCGCGCGAGCGGAAATTCGCGAGGTCTCATTGCTCGAAATCTGAACCGCTTGTGCGTCCGATTCAACGGCCCCGGCCGCCAATCACTTCTGCGGCACGGAAAAAATCGCGATCTGGTCGCGGGTCATCACCGCCAGTTCCGATCCATCATTCGACAGCGCGAATCCATCCCGGCTGGTGGAGGGAGTACCAACCCGCGCCGCAAGCAATCGCTTGCCGTCCCTCGCGCGATAAACTCCCAACTCTTCCGACGTCAGGTCGTTGCCGCTGAACAGCGCCCCCGTGGTCATCGGAATGCCGGATTGAACGGTCTTGACGACGAACTCTTGTCCATCAGCGCTGGTTTGCGCGCTCAGTCCGCACTCGTTGAGGTTCGCGAGTCCCCGCAATTCGAGATTTCCGTCCGTCCGCAGGATGCGGTATTCGCGTCCCTCGCTCTGCTTCGCGCAGCTCACCAGAAACAGCAGGTCCGGAGCGAGGCTCGAAAGCTCCGGCGCGCAGCTCGAGCGGAACCGCGCGATCGTCGCATCGCGGCCGTCCCACGTGTGCATGGCAATTCGAAAGCGCATGTCGGGTCCGGCCAGCATTCGTGCCTGCCCCTCGTCGAGAAGCGTCGGCGGCATCAGGTGCGAGCGCACCGACGATTGCGCAATCTTCTCGAACTCGCGATTCAGCACGGTTACCGCGACGTCTTCTTCCGGATCCCCGCCCAGGCTCTCACGCAAGGCGGCATGCAGTTCCGGGGTGTGACGTTCGTGCATCACGCCAATTGCGATGAAGCTCTTGTCCGGCGTCACGCGCACGAATGCCAGCGGACCGTCCAGGGGTATGCGCTTCTCGATCTTGAGTCCTTCGCCATAGACGCGCAGCTCGGATCCGGCGTGGATCAGCGTGCGGCCGCCGGCCAGCGGCCACAGATATGGCCCATCGTCCGGCAGGTCCCAATCGACGGTCCGCGTTACACGTCGGGTATCGGGATCGATCAGCGCGGCGCGGATCACCCGCAGCGTCCAGCCCGACTTGCCCAACAGTCGGCGTGGCGCGAGCATATGCGGATTGAACGCGACCAGCAGTTCCTTTGGGCCCAGCCAGGCCAGCGCCTCGTCGTTGTCGAAGCTGTCCGTCACCCGCTGCGGGCGCGCCGCATAACCGATCTGCCGGATCGACACCGTCTGCGCCGGTTTACCGAGATCGATGGCATCGGCTGCGGGCAGCGCCACATTGCATTGCGGCGGGGCGCAGAGATCGATGTCGTCAGCCGCGGTCTCGGCAGGCGCCCGCGCGGGCTCCCCGCTCGCGGAACCGGCAGGGTTGGATCCTGTGCCCGCCGTCGGCGGCGCAGACGCCGATGCATTGGCGGAAGGCGAAGAGGCTGCCATCCGCGGATAGGTCCCATTCGCCGGCACCAGCAGAAGCAGCGTATGTTTCTCCAGCGCAACATCGTGGCCGGCGATCGTCAGCGTGGAACTGTTTTCCGGCCCGGCGCCGACATCGAGTTTCATTCCCTTGATTCCGGAGACCTCGCCCATCTTCATCTGGGGAACCGTGGGCACGTCGTTGATGCCGGTGTCGTCTTGCATGATCATGGCGCCCATTTGCGACTGTTTGATCCCCAGAATGGCGCCATAGGTGCTCGGTCCACCGGCAGTCATGATGGGCAGGCTGTCGCTCATGATGCCGTAGTCGCGATCCGCAGGCGGGGCCGCCATCGCCGCCAGCATCAGCTCGAACGGGCCCATCTTTGCGCCGCCGCACTGCGCATGGGTGAAAGCGAGCCCCAGTTCCGAAGACTTGACCGTCTTTGTATGAGGAACTACAGAGACGACATGCGCTTCGAGAATCGCTCCGTTGCGAAGCACGCAGTCGGCTCCGTGCCAGTCGACGGTAACGCGCGCGTACACCGCTGCGCCTACTTTGAGCAGGCGGGCGTTCAGGTCGGCGATCAGTTCCGCCTGGACCGGGGTGATGCTTTGCTTGGCGA
>JASHTH010000670.1 GCA_030040655.1 Acidobacteriaceae bacterium
TGTCTCGACGATGCCCGCGCCGAACAGTTCGTACCACATGCGGTTCACCGTGACTCGCGCCGTCAGCGGATTGTCGGTGCTCACGGTCCACTTCGCCAGCGCCAGCCGGTTGTGCGGCATGTCCGCAGGCAGGGCGGGAAGAAAGTGTGGGGTGTTGGCTTCCACTCGTTCCGTGCGCGCAGTATAGACGCCCCGTGTCAGCACATGCGCGTAGGCAATCGATGGCCGCTCCCACGAAACCTGCGTCAGATCGCCGCCTTCGGAAAGCCGGTCGAGCTCGGGATCCAGCGCATCGCGCTCCCGCTCAATCCCCATGAACCTCTTGTCTACCGTATTCAAATAGAACTCGCTTACCGCGTGCCACTGGTCTTCGTTCCACTGTGAAGCCGGTTTCGCGGCCACTTCGGCGATGTAATCTTCAAACGGCAATCGCCGGGCCTCATCCGCAGCGAGCGCGCGCGCGTAAAGTCGCACGTCCTGGAAGCGGGTTTCTTTGGCGGGATTCTGATCGGGATGGCGCCAGCCAAGCTGCATGGGCGCTGGCGTGCGAATGGTCGCGCCGTTCAGCGAATCGGCGACGGTACGCGTGGCCATGGGCGCGCCGTCGAGATAGATCTTCACGCCCGAGGCTTTGCCCAATCCGTCGTAGGTAAAGAAGACGTGCTTCCACCGGCCATCGAGGGGCAGCCGATCCACGCTCGTCAGGCTGATGGCCACCAGCGGCGTTGTATCCTGCGCCTCGGATTTCTTCGCCTTGGCCTTTTCTTCCGCGGCCTTTTTCTTTTCTGCCTCCGCCGCCTTCTTCTTGTCTTCGGCCTCCTTCTTTTTTTCCGCTTCAGTTTGGGGCGGCTTGTACGGAGCCAGGTCTTTCGCTGTCAGATCGCTGGGCGTGGGATAGTTGAAGGGTTCTCTGAGTTTGGGCTCCTTCTTGTCCTTCTCGTCGCCGCCATTCGGTTTCGGTTCCTCATTGACCAGCTTGACGATCAGATGTCCGTGCAGAAGGCCGATCTCCCATCCACGGTTGTGCTGAGTCGAATCCATCTTCGAAATCAGCGTCCCCGTCTCGTCGTACATGGGGTAATTCGGCGCGGCGCGAGGCATGACCCATCCGCCCGCAGAGAAAGCCTGCTGGGTGTCGTAGTCGCCCGTCTGGCCAAATTCGACGTGGGTGCTGGCTTCCATGCGGAAGTCCGGCCACATCCACGTTGTTTCCCCCCACGCCGGCTTGACTTCGCTCGTAGTAAAGGACGCCGGTTTCGCATTGGGCGCGCTGTTTTTCAAAACGTCGCCCTGGCCTTCGTCCAGCCGGAGGCGCAGCACGAGCTTATCGGTCGAGACAGCCTGCGGCAGCTCCTGCCTCGAGGCCAGCCATTTCTGCACCAGGTCGCGCTCATCCAGCCGCATCGCCCGGAGCTCGCCGGCCAGCTCCTCTCGTCTCTCGTAGATGCGATCGTAAGCCTGCATATTCTGCGGCTTGGGAATCCGCACCACCGGCGCCCATACCGGCCGGTCGTCGTTGAACGGCTTCTCGTCGATATTGCTGAAGAATGCGCTCAGCGAGTAGAAATCCTTTTGTGTCGTCGGGTCGAACTTGTGGTCGTGGCACACGGCGCAACCCACCGTGAGCCCCATAAACGTCGCGCCATACGCCTCGGTGCGCTCGCGCGCCATATTCACGCGCAGCTCTTCGGGAATCGTTCCGCCCTCGTTGCTGCTCACGCCCAGCCGCACATAACCGCTCGCAATCAGCGGATCGAGGTTCTTGGCCGGCATCAGGTCGCCGGCGATCTGCTCCATCGCGAATTGATCGAAGGGCTTGTTCTCGTTGAACGCGCGAATCACATAATCGCGATACGGCCAGATATCCTTGCTGTTGTCGTAATGCAGCCCGTAGGTGTCCGAGTAGCGGGCGTAATCGAGCCAGTATCGCGCCCGCTGCTCGCCAAAACTCGGCCTCGCCAGCAGCCCGTCCACCAGGTGCTCGTATGCATCCGGTGACTTGTCGTTGACAAACGCCTTCACCTCGGCTGGCGTCGGCAGCAATCCCGTCAAATCCAGCGTCACGCGTCGTATCAGCGTCGCTTTGTCCGCTTCCGGCGAAGGTTGCAGACCCTCCTTCCGCATCCTCGCCAGCACAAACGCGTCAATCGGATTTTTCACCCAACCTGCGCTGTCTGCAACGACCGGTACCGCAGGTCGTACCGGCTTTTCGAACGCCCAGTGCGGCCGGTACACCGCGCCCTCGCGAATCCACTCCTTCAGCACCGCGATCTCTTCGGGCTTCATCGCCTTGGCTTCGCCCTGCGGCGACTGCGGCATCAGGTAGTGCGGGTCTTTCGACTCGATGCGCTTGATCAGTTCGCTTTTCTCCGGGTGCCCCGGAACGATCGCATCCCGATGCCCGGGCCGCTTGCGAAACGCTGCCTCCCCCAGATCCAGCCGCAGCCCCGCCTTGCGCATCTCCGGATCCGGCCCGTGGCAACTGAAGCAGTTGCGCGCCAGAATCGGCTGCACGTCCTGGTTGAAGTCAAGATGCTGCGCGGATGCGGACACGCTCGTTGGCTGACGATGGCAGCCGGATGCCGCAAACAGCAGCCCGCCGATCGCCGCTGCTGCGAACGCATAGGTGGCAGCTTGTAGTCGATGGATGATCTTGCGAGCCCCGAATTGAGGACGATCGATCGCCAATTGGAAACCGCTCCTGGAGCCTGTTACGCCATTTCCCGGAACTGGGATCAGCCGCCCGTTCTCTCGTTTCCAGCATTCCGATCCAACGGGCCGCCGCAGGAAAGCCAGTTCCTGGCATCGCCTTTCCAATCGCCTCAAGTGTTTCACTTTGCAAATGCGGTTGTCCATACCCATCTGCCCGGCTTGCCCATCCCGGTACCTTCGCCATGATTCGCTCGTCACCATAGCCGGCCCCGGGGCAGTTCGGCGCCTTCGGTGTAGAATTCCGACTCATGGAGCTAGGCAGGACAGCCCGTATCGTTCGGGCATATCTGATTTCCATTGCGATCTGGTCGGCTTTGTCTCTTCTAACCGGCTGGAATTACCTCGTTTTCGATAAGTCGGCGAACATTCAGTCCACGTTCCAGGACATGTTGATCGTCGCCGAAGCCCGCGGCCTCGCCTATGCGCTTCTCACCCCGCCCATCTTCTTCATCGTCGCCCATTTTTCCTTCGGGCGAGGGAACCGCTGGCGCTCGCTGATCGCTTATGCCGTCGGGGCGGCCCCGTTCATGCTCATTTCCGCCGAGTTGCGCTGGCTTATCTGCCCGCCCTGGAGCGCGTCGTTGCAGCACTTCGTGGCCCGCGGCACCAGCAGCCCGCTGGTGCTCATTCGCGACGGCTTTGCCGACCTGTTCTACATCTACGTAACCATCGTTCTGGCTGCCCACGCCTACAACTACTTCGAATGGGTGCGCAAGCAGGAGCTGGACCGCTCCAAGATTCAGGAAGCCCTCGCGGCCAGTGAGCTGCAGATGCTCAAGATGCAGCTTCACCCGCATTTCCTCTTCAACACCCTGCACGGGATCTCGACCCTGATCGACAGCGACCGCAAGAGCGCGCAGGCCATGATCGTCAAGCTCTCCAATCTGTTGCGCAATGCGCTCGAATACAGCGGCTCCGACCTGATTCCTCTCGAAGACGAGCTCAAGTTCGCCAGAGAGTATCTTGACATCGAGCAGATGCGCTTCGGCTCCCGCCTAAAGGTCACGACCTCGATCCATCCCGGCACGCTGCGCAGTCTGGTGCCGCAGCTTATTCTTCAGCCGCTCGTTGAAAACGCCGTCCGCCACGGGATCGCGTCCTCTCGCGATAAGGGCTGGATCGAAATCTCTTCGCAGCCGCTGGAGCGTGGGCTGGAATTGAGTGTTCGCAATAGTGTCGGCGCTATCCGGCCCGACGGCGGCGGCGGCGTGGGTTTGCGGAATACGCGCGCGAGGTTAAGATACTTTTACGCCGATGAGGCCACGGTCTCTTTCTCCATCGACGGAAATCAGACGGGATCTGCGGTGCTGGTTTTGCCCAATCTGGAGTCGAAGATCCGCGGCGGCGTTTCTGCCGGCCAAAGCGAGACGATAAGGGGTGGGAGCAGCCAATATGCGCGTGCTGATTACCGATGACGAGCCGCTGGCCCAGGTGGCCCTGGCAAATATCCTCTCCATGCGACCCGACGTGGAGCGGTTCGACCTCGCCAAGGACGCCGTCGAAGCGCTGGAAAAGCTGTCCACCGATTCCTACGACGTGCTGCTGCTCGACGTGAATATGCCCGAGGTCTCGGGGATCGATCTTGTCGACCGTCTGAGATTGCAGGACCGCACCATTCCCGCCATCGTCTTCGTCACCGCCTATCACGAGCATGCCGTCAGTGCCTTCAAGAGCCATGCGGTCGATTTTGTGCTCAAGCCTTTTACCCACGAGCGCATCCACGAAGCGCTCGACGTCGCCTGCAGACGAAACGTCGGCGAGCGCGCCGCCCGGCTCCTGGAAGATCTTCCTCGCATCCAGGACCTGATGCAGCGGGCTCCGGCACGGATCGCCATCAAAGCCCACGGGCGCATCCTCTTTGTGGCTCCAAGCGATATCGTCACCGTTGCGGCGGAGGGCAATTACGTTCTCCTCGAGCGCGATTCCGGTTCCTTCTTGCTTCGCGAGTCGATCTCGGTCATGGCCGAAAAGCTCAAACCTTACGGCTTCATCCGCATCCATCGCTCCGCGCTCATCAACTCGGCTTACGTTGAAGAGGTGCGGGCGATTCCCACCGGGGAATACCGACTGCGCGTCAAAGGCGGCAAGGAGTTCACCGTAACCCGGAGCTACAAAAAGAACCTCAAGCAGATCGCCTCATCCTGGATCGGCGTCGA
>JASHTH010000671.1 GCA_030040655.1 Acidobacteriaceae bacterium
CTTTCTCGCGGGCTTAAGCCTGGGTACCCCATCCTTGCGGCAGTCGCGGCGGCGACCGCAAGGGTGGGAAAAATGGATCCAAGTAGTCAGAAACCTGGCGATCACTTTGCCAGCCGCATCTTGCCGCCGGGGAGAAGTTCGAGAATGCGATCGCGCCAGACAATGCGATTCGATAAGTAGCTCGCCGCCCAGAAGCAAAAACCCATGAGATCGCGCAGCGGATAGAGAATCAGCAGGCCGAGCCAACTCGGGTCGCGCACCACCCCTCGGCCCACGGCGAGCGCAAGCGCGATGCGAGTGGCAAGGCTCCAGCCGAACAGGCCAATCCCCCACCACGGATGCCCGAGCGCCGCCGCAGCGGCCCACGCCAGCAGGCCGAACGGAATGCTGAAGGTGAGCGCCGTGCCCAGGTGGCCCTTGGGCCGCGAAAAACGGGTGGATTTCATCCAGCGCACCTGATGCTTGATGGTGGCCATGAAGCCCGAATTGATCACCATGTGGTCGATGGCGTAATGGCTCAGCACCACCTTCGCGCCGAGGTTGAACGTCTCGTTGCCGAGGATGAAGTCGTCGGCGCAATAATCGGCGGTGACGCGAAAGCCGCCCAGGCGGCGAATGATTTCGCGGCGAAAGGCCATGGTCGGCCCAAGCACGAATTGCATGCCTTCGACGGCCTGCGCCGCCAGCACGCCGGCGGTCATTTCCACGCTCATGCCCACGGCCTCAAGACGCGCCCACAAGCCGCCTTCGGCCGCGATGCCGCGATACGGACAGGTGACCGCGCCGACACTCGAATCGGCGAAGGGCTGCGCGACCGCGCGCAAATATCCCGGCGCGACGCGGACATCGCTGTCGCTGATGACCAGAATGGCGTGCGCAGCGGCCGACTCCATCAACTCCATCGAGGCGGTTTTGGCGTTGATGTAATCGGGCTGCCCGCCGGTAGAAAGAAACTTCGCGGGAATGCGAGGAAAACGCGACGCAACGCGGCGGGCGATTTCAAGGCCGGGATCGCCTGGATCGCGCGTACAGAAAAGGATCTCGTATTCGGGGTAGTCCTGATCGAAGAAGCTAGCCAGGTATTCCGCGAGCCCGGGCTCGGCTCCATGCAAGGGCTTGAGAAGCGTGAGTGGCGGCGTGAAAGCGGGCTGACCGCGGGCGGCGCGGCGTTCCCTTAGGTATCGCGGCACCGCCGACAAGACAATGCCGGCAACCACGGTTGATGCCAGAAGGCCAAAAACTGCCAATCCGAGAAGAACGAGCAACATGCCGCTATCAGCATATCGGGGATGAGCGGGCTTGACTCAAGGATCTGATTCCCCTCAGCGAGCGGCCGCCAAGAATCAAGCAGAAGACGAATCAGCGCTCGGCGCGCCCAGCCGGCCCGGGCGCCACCACCGGCCGGCGGATGGGCACGATGGCGCCGGTCGAGCCCGGCGCGGCCTGCTGAAAGCGCGAGAGCATTTCGGTGCGCACGTATTCCACGAAGCTCTGCATCTGGCGGTTCATCTCTTCCATGCGTTCGCGCATCTGGAGAATAATGGCGATGCCGGCAATGTTCACGCCGAGGTCGCGCGCCAGGTTGAGGATGAACTCCAGCCGCTCGAGATCCTCGTCGGTGTAGAGCCGCGTGTTGCCCTCGGTGCGCGACGGCTTGAGCAGCCCCTCGCGCTCGTAAAGCCGCAGCGTCTGCGGATGAATCTCGTACATCTCGGCCACGGCCGAGATCATGTAAGCGCCTTTGGATTTGCGTTTGGGCATCGCAATCGCTCGCATCACGCTGCCGGCTCAAGGGATATCAGCTTCCCTGAGCTCAGCCCTGCGATCTCTCCAGTCAAATCTCGCGCGCCAGAACGGAACAGGATGTATCCCTTCAGGGAAGGTTCTTCCGCCCCCGATGCGTCCATCCAAATGCAAAGATCGACTTCGCGCTGGAACTGCTGAATCTCTTCGGCTGAACGCGCATGCATCCGCGCCTTAAGAGTCCGCAACGATGAGGAAGGCCTTGTTGCTAGCACCTTTTTGAGTACGTCGATCGACGCTTCCGGATCGCGGTTGATGAGAACGACAATGTTCAACATCGAGTGATTCGGGTTTGCCGCATGAAGCTGGCGAATTGCGGTCACGAGATCTCCTTCCACGCGCTCGCTCACCGGCTTATCGGAGAGCTCCCGTCGCTCTTCCGCGGGACGATCGTCGTGAAGAATGCGGACGGTCCAGCTGTGCCTCCAGATCGTCTTCACTTCGCAATAAGCCCAGCGGGCGCCCTTCCGCGACAAGAGAAGATCGGGTAAGCGGGAAAACCGCTCACCCGGATCTTCAATGAGTTCGACCTCAAAGCCAGATCTTCGCCAGAAATCCGCAACGAAATGCTCGTCCTTTTCCACCTCGCCACGCCGATGGACAAACGCGCCAGGAAGGATGCGAGAGCGCCCAGTCATCGGAGAGCTGCTCGCTGAATTATCCTTACCAACGCCGTTCTTCAAATTGGGCTTCATACCTCCTCTTCTCCTCCGGCGTGGCCTTGCGGGCACTGATGAGCCGGATAAGCTCGCGTCGTTCCGCATACACCACCAACAATACCCTGCTCTTTGCCGAAAAACCAATCGCAGTCGACCGCAGCTCGTCATGGGAATGCGCTTCGTCGATCTCGATGATCACATTGGGATCTTCGAAAACGGTTGCTGCCTCAGTGAAGCTGACCTTATGCTTCCGGACGTTGAGAGCCGCCTTGCGTTCATCCCATTCGAAGTCTCCTTGCCGTACCAAGATCGCTCCCAGTCCCTCGTTCCCTTGTTCCCTGCTCCTCACACCTTCTCAAACAGCTTCGCCCGAGGATCCTGGGGATTCAGCTTGGCCAGCTCGCGCATGATCTCGCGGCTGCGCTCGTCCTGCAAGTGCGGCACGGCCACTTCAACGGTTACGATCTGGTCGCCGCGCGTGCCCGGATTCTGCGCGCTCTCTACCCCGCGCTCGCGCAGGCGCAGCTTCTGGCCGCTCTGCGTGCCGGGCGGGATTTTGAGCTGGGCGCGTCCGTCGATGGTCGGCACTTCCACCTTGGCGCCCAGTGAAGCCTCGGCCACCGTGACCGGAACGCTGAGCTGAATGTCATCGCCCACGCGCGTGAATACCGGGTGTGTGCCGGTGCGCACGATCAGGAACAGGTCGCCGG
>JASHTH010000672.1 GCA_030040655.1 Acidobacteriaceae bacterium
TCGGAAGGATGACCCCACTCGGCAGCGAGCCAGGTGTCGTTGAAGTCGAGCCAGCGGATCATGGCGCCGATGTTGAAGGCGGCCTGCACGGGATCGAGCTGGTAACTCGTGCCCGGCACCCGCGCGCCGCCCGGCACTACGGTTCCCGGCACGATGGGGCCGAGCAGCTTGGTGCAGGCCGGATACTCGAGCGCCTCGAGCCCGCAGCCGAGCGTGTCGATGAGGCAGGCGCGGGCGGTGGAGTAAGCGAGGTCGCTCTCGACCCTGTAATTGAGCGCATATTCGGCAATATCGACGAGAACCTGGTCGGGGGCGGGGCGTTCGTTGGAGGCGGGAGAGGACACGAGGCACCTTTTAAGTCGGGATCGATTCCGGCATCCATTCTCAGGCCCGAAATCGGCGGAATTCAAGGACGATCGGCGATAGGGACGAAGTGGAGATTCTCGGGCCCAGTGTAGGTGGCCGAGGGGCGAATGATTTTTCCATCCTGCCGCTGCTCGATGATGTGCGCGCACCAGCCGGCGGTTCGCGCCATGACGAAGATGGGCGTGAAGAGGTCGACGGGAATGCCCATGAGGTGATAGGCGACCGCCGAGTACCAATCGAGATTGGGGAACATGCGCTTGGTCTCGTGCATCACCCGCTCGATGCGCTCGGCGATGGCGAAGTGCACGGTTTCGTTGGCCGCGTGGGCAAGGCCGTGCGCCACTTCTTTGACGATGTCGCTGCGCGGATCGCTGATGGTGTAGACGGGATGGCCGAAGCCGATGATGACCTCGCGATCGGCCACGCGGCGGCGAATGTCTTTCTCCGCTTCTTCCGCCGAACAGTACCGGCTCTGGATCTGAAGCGCGACCTCGTTGGCACCGCCGTGCTTGGGCCCTTTGAGCGCGCCGATGGCCCCGGCGATGCAGGAATAAAGATCGGAACCGGTGCCGGCGATGACGCGCGCCGTAAACGTGGAAGCATTGAACTCGTGCTCGGCGTAGAGAATCAACGAGGTCTGCATGGCCGCCACCCATTCCGCGCCGGGTTCTTTGCCGTGCAGCAGGTGCAGAAAATGCGCGGCGATCGAGTCGCTGTGCCGCTCCACTTCGATGCGCCTGCCGTTGCGCGCGTAATGGTGCCAATAGAGCAGCATCGAGGCCAGCGACGCCAGCAGCCCATCGGCGATGGCTCGGGCGCCGGCTTCGTTGTGATCCTCGGCTTCGGGCCGCACACAGCCGAGAACCGAAACGCCGGTGCGCAGCACGTCCATGGGGTGCGTGGTGGGCGGCAGAAGCTCGAGCGCCTGCTTTACCGCGGCGGGCAGGCTGCGCAGCGGCCTCAGGCTGGCCTTGTAAGCGGCGAGCTCAGCAGCCGTGGGCAGCTTACCGTGCACCAGCAAGTACGCTACTTCTTCGAATTCGCAGTGCGCGGCAAGGTCCTTGATGTCGTAGCCGCGATAGTGGAGGTCGTTGCCGCTGTGGCCCACGGTGCAGAGCGCGGTGTTGCCGGCGGGAGTGCCGGAAAGGGCGACGGATTTTTTGGGTTTGAAGGCTGGCGGCGATTGCGTTTCGACTTGGCTCATCGGCAGACCCCCCCCGCGAGCTTCAAGCTAATGGATGCGAGCGGAAGGTGTCCAGCGGGTCCAATTCGTCTGTCGGTTCGAGACAGCTTTCGTGCCAAATCCCCGCGACACCTTCCAATTCATACAACGGATCGCCACCATGATAGAAACCAACATTTCTCACTTTCGCGACGAATCCCGCGAAGTTCATCTGCTCCGGTTCGAGCTTGTGGTGAAACTTCCAATCGTGGGCGAATGCCTCAAGCTTGTCGTGGGAAGCAACGCGGACTCTCGAACCCATCGGAAATCGTTGCTGATACACTCCGTCCTGTCTCCGCAGTTCAAAGAACGAGGAACTACGTCTCGTCGGTCTTGCCCTTCGCAAACAGCTCATCGAGCTTGTTTTCGTAGGCGTGGTAATTGAGGAAGCGATAGAGTTCCTCGCGCGACTGCATCATTGGCACCACGCTGCGCTGCGTGCCTTCCTTGCGGATGGTCTCGTAGACCTTGAGCGCCGCAGCATTCATGGCGCGATACGCCGCGCAGCAGTAGAGAACGATGTCGACGCCCGCGCCGGCCAGCTCTTCGCGCGTGAAGAGCGGCGTCTGGCCGAACTCGGTGAGGTTGGCCAGGATGGGCACGCCGACAGCGCGCTTGAATTCGGTGTACATTCGCAGCTCGGTCACGGCTTCGGCGAAGATCATATCGGCACCGGCGGCGACGTAACTTCGAGCGCGCTCGATGGCCGCCGGCAGTCCCTCAGAGGCCAACGAGTCGGTCCGCGCCATGAGCACAAACTGGTCGTCGGTGCGCGCGTCGACGGCGGCTTTGATGCGGTCGATCATCTCGCTTGCGGGGACGAGCTCCTTGCCCGGCCGGTGGCCGCAACGCTTGGCACCCACCTGGTCTTCGATGTGCACGGCCGCCGCACCGGCTTTGATCACGGAGCGAATGGTCCGCGCAATGTTGAAAGCGCTGCCCCAACCGGTGTCGATGTCGACGAGGAGCGGCAGAGACGATGCGTCGGTAATTCGGCGGACGTCGGTTAGGACGTCTTCCATCGTACTGATGCCGAGATCGGGAAGGCCGAGCGAGTTGGCCGCAACGCCGCCGCCCGACAGGTAGATCGCGCGGAAGCCGGTAGCCTGGGCCATGCGGGCGGTATAGGCGTTGATGGCGCCAACGACTTGCAAGGGGCGCTCGTCGCGCACGGCCGCGCGGAATCGGGCGCCAGGCGAGTTCGTATTCGCGTTGTTCATTCGCTGCGGTCGACCGCATTTCAGCGCACGCCGTGCACCGGATCGCCGCCTCATCATAGCAGGCGAATCGCCGTGCATTTACCGGCTGGCGGTGTCACAGTTTGACCGTTTCGGCTTCGCTGCTTGCTCATCTTCTAGGGCCTGAGCTTCGGCGATCAGGGCATCAGCCCTCCGTATGAGCTCGTCAGCTTTCCCTTTTAGGCCTGCCGCCAACTGGCGCAGCCTATCAGGCTCGGGCACATGGCGCTTTTTGATTGGAACGCCTATTCGCCACCGCATGAGCCAAGTCTCACGCAAAGGCCGGGCATGGGGCAAGAAACGCTACCGGCCGGCCGAATTCCCTCGACCCCGCGCACGGTGCGACAATGGTCGCGTTGTGGCCGTCCCGTTCTGAGCGCGGCCCTAATCGAAAAGGAGAAGAACATGAAGCGCTTCCTTTGCTGTACCGGCCTTCTCGTCGCCGCCGCAACTCTTGCCGCCCAGCAGAAACCGCCGGCGAGCCCGCCCGAGACCGCCTCGGGAACGATCGGCGGCAAAGCGATCACCATCCAGTACTCTTCGCCGCGGGTGAATGGCCGCGCCGGCAAGCTCTTCGGTCCCGACGGCCGCATCAGCAAAGACCCGCATTACCCGGTGTGGCGCGGGGGCGCCAACGCCGCCACCACGCTGAAAACCGAGGCGAACTTGAAGATCGGCGAATTGAATGTTTCCGCCGGGACATACACGCTCTTCGTCAATATCGCCGACCCCGACCACTGGAAGCTGATTGTCAACAAGCAGACCGGCGAGTGGGGACTGCGCTACGACAAGTCGTACGACCTGGGTGAAACCGATATGACGATGAGCACGCCGCCCTCGACGGTCGAGGACCTGAAATACACGATTACCGACAACGGCGGCGGCAGCGGCTCGATCACGCTGGAGTGGGAGAACCACGTTGCCTCGGTGCCCGTCGGCGTGGAATGAGCGGCCGGGCTGCAGCATTGTGAGTGGGTCGATCTGCCTCCGGGGCTGAAGCCCCGGAGTTCTATTGGAGAGTAATTGATGTACGGGCTAAAGCCCGTACCCTCCCCCTTTGAAGCCCGTATGCTCCGTGGCGGAAGCCCCGGAGTTCTCTTGGAGGGTAATTGATGTACGGGCTAAAGGCCGTACCCTGCCCCTTTGAAGCCCGTACGCTCTACGGCGGAAGCCCCGGAGCTCTTTTGGAAGGTAATTGATGCACGGGCTAAAGGCCGTACCCTGCCCCTTTGAAGCCCGTGCGC
>JASHTH010000086.1 GCA_030040655.1 Acidobacteriaceae bacterium
AAAGCGCGGGCCACGGAGATCCCGCGCATCCGCAGGGCGATCCGCAGCCCGTGCGTGGGGTTGGCCACCATCGCCTGGCGTGCGCGCATCAGGAGCGGCAGGTCGGCGCTCGAATTGCCGACGTAATCGAAGCAAGCGAAGCGGCTTTCGATCCGGGCGAGCTTTTTCGCGCGCGTCAGGTTGGTTGCGCCGTCCGAAGCCAGCACGCCGTCAAAGCAACCGAGGTGAGCGGCGGCACGACCGGCGAGCGCCGCGTCGGCGCCGGTGGTGAGGTAAATCGGGCGGCCGGCTCTTTTTTCCGCCTTGAGGAAACGCAATACCGCCGAATTGTACGGAAGCCGGGAAACATCCAGCGGGGCGCGGCGGGCGACCTCTGCCTTCAGGCGCGCGCGACCGGCAGCCGCCCACATCGGCAGGCGCCAGAGCTGGGCCGGACGATGCCGCACAAACTGACAGATTCCGTCCAACAGCGTGTCGGACTTCACCAGCGCGCCGTCGAGATCCACGCAAAGGGGAACCGACGGGCTCGGCATTTCCCTTGGCGTGTCTTCCGCCGGGCGTTCGTGGTCTGCGCAAGGCGAGGACGCCGGTACAGTGTGGTCGGCTTCTGTTGCGGGTTTCTCGGCGGTCGGCACAATGTCAACTCGAAGGGCGCAAGTGGTCTTATTTTAATTGAGGGCTGGTTGCCCGCCGGACCGCGCAGCAAAGCCCTATTCTTCTTGACGTCCCTCCGGCGCTCGGAACCTCTCTTCCGGTGCGGAAATGCGGCCAGCCGGGGCGCCCGGGGTCGAAACCTTTCGGGAAACTTTTCCGTCCTTAGAACATCGGAGAGTACCGGCATTCATTCTGCATTGCTCGCCAGCAAACTTGCCCTTCTGGGCCCTTCATTTTCAAATAGAACGACAGGAATCGGTTATGTCCATCGACGGCGCCCCGCAGACCTATCCCTCCACCACCCACGCGGCTCACGAACCCGCTCGCAGGGGATCGTGGGCGCGCATTCTCGTCTACCTCATCATCGTGTGCGGATTGGCGTTCATCGTCTGGCGCATCTACCAGAACCGGAAGGCGGCGGCCAATCAGGCGCTGATGCAGGCTGCGGCGATTACCAACCGGCCGGTGCCGGTGCAAATCGCCGCGGTCGAACAAAAGCCGATGCCCATCTTCCTCACCGGCCTGGGCACTGTGACCCCCTACATGAGCGTGACGGTCAAGGCACGCGTGAGCGGCGAACTGGAGCCGGTGAAGTTTACCGAAGGCCAGCAGGTGAGGAAGGGCGAGACGATCATGGTGATCGATCCGAGCCCCTACCAGGCCGCGCTCGACCAAGCCAAGGGCACGCTGGCCCACGACGAAGCCCTGCTGCGCAACGCCCAGGCTGAGGTGGCCCGTTACAAGGCGCTCTTCGACGCCGGTGTCGTTTCCAAGGAGACGCTGGACGCCGACGTTGCGGCACAGGGACAGTATGAGGGCGCCATTGCCGCGGATAAGGCCGCCATCGAAACCGCCCAGCTCCAGTTGGATTGGTGCACCATCCAGTCGCCCATCGACGGCAAGATCGGCCTGCGGCTGGTCGATCCGGGCAACATCATCACCGCCAACACCACCAATCTCGTCATCATCAACCAGTTCCAGCCGATCGCGGTCTACTTCACACTGCCCGAAGGTCAGCTTCCCCAGGTGTTGCGCATGCTGAATGAGGAGAAACGGCTGCCGGTGGACGCCTACGACCGCGGCGACGTGCAGAAGATCGCCTCGGGCGAGCTGCTCACCGCGGATAATCAGATCGATATCACCACTGGGACGGATCGGCTCAAGGCGGTCTTCGACAATCGCGACGGCAGCCTCTTTCCCAACCAATTCGTGAATATCCATCTCGTGCTCGAGAACCGTCCCGGCGCGCTGGTGGTGCCGTCGGCGGCGATCCAGAGCGGCTTGCAGGGAACGTTTGTGTGGACGACCGAGACGGACGCGAGCGGTAAAGCGACGGCGAAGATTCAGCCGGTGAAAGTGGCTCTAGCCGAGGGTCAGGTCACGATCGTCGACAGCGGCCTTGTGAAGGGCCAGCCGGTGGTGGTGGACGGCGCCGACCGGTTGCGTGACGGCGCGCTGGTGCTGGCCAGCAGTGGTCGCCAGACTACAACCGCGGGCGGGCAGGACAACGGGCAATTCTCCGCGCCGGCTGGCGGACCGTTCGCGCCGGCCGCGGCCGGCCCGCACGGCGGTGCGAATCCGCAGCACAAATCAGCGGGCGATCCATCCGGCGGCAGCCGCGGCCAGGCGGCCAAGAGGGTATCGCAGTGAGTCCTTCCCGGCCATTCATTCTGCGGCCGGTGGCGACTTCGCTGCTGATGGCCGCGATCCTCATCGCCGGCTCGATCGGCTTCGAGGAGTTGCCCATCTCCGCTCTGCCCGAGGTCGATTACCCCATCATCCAGGTGCTCACCTTTTATCCCGGCGGCGGGCCGGAGGTGATGGCATCGTCGGTGACGGCGCCGCTGGAGCGCCAGTTCGGCCAGATGCCGGGCCTCAAGCAGATGACTTCGGTCAGTTCCGGCGGTGGCTCGGTGATCACGCTCGAGTTCAACCTGGAAGAAAACATCGACGTCGCCGAGCAGGAGGTGCAGGCGGCGATCAACTCGGCCAATTCGTTTTTGCCTCCCGACCTGCCCAATCCTCCCATCTATAGCAAGGTGAATCCGGCCGACGCGCCCATCATGACGCTGGCGCTGTACTCCGATGCGCTGCCGCTGGACAAGATCGAGGACGCGGCCGACACCAATCTCGCCCAAAAGATTTCGCAGGTCAGCGGCGTGGGCCTGGTGTCCATTGCCGGCGGGCAGAAGCCGGCGGTGCGCATCCAGGCCAATCCCGCGCAGCTTGCGGCCTACAACCTGAGCATGGAAGACCTGCGCACCGCCATCGGCGCCGCCAACGTCGACCAGGCCAAGGGTACGCTGAACGGCTCGCGCCAGTCCTTCACCATCGGCGCAAACGACCAGTTGCTTTCAAGCTCCGATTACAAGCCGGTCATCGTCGCCTATCGCAACGGCGCCGCAGTGCGCACTTCCGATGTGGCAACCGTGGTGGACGCGGCGGAGAACTCGCAGCAGGCGGCGTGGATGGATCGCCAGCCGGCGGTCATCGTCAATATCCAGCGCCAGCCCGGCGCAAATATCATTGCCGTCGTCGATCGCATCAAGAGGCTGCTGCCGCAGTTGCAGGCCAGTTTGCCGGCCAGCGTGCAGGTGAAGGTGCTCACCGACCGCACCATCACCATCCGCGCCTCGGTGAAAGACGTCGAATTCGAGCTCATGCTCACTGTCGCCCTGGTGGTGATGGTGATCTTCCTCTTTCTTCGCAACCTGGCGGCCACCATCATTCCGTCGTTCGCCGTGCCGCTTTCCATCGTGGGCACATTCGGCGTGATGTATCTGCTCGGCTACAGCCTGAACAACCTCACGCTGATGGCGCTGACCATCTCGACCGGCTTCGTGGTCGACGACGCCATCGTGATGATCGAGAACATCTCCCGCTTCATCGAAGAAGGCATGAGCCCCATGCGCGCGGCGCTGGTGGGCAGCGAACAGATCGGCTTCACCATCATGTCGCTCACCGTCTCGCTCATCGCGGTGCTCATTCCGCTGCTGTTCATGAGCGACGTGGTCGGCCGGCTATTCCGCGAGTTCGCCATCACTCTGGCGGTCACCATTCTCGTCTCCGCCGCGGTCTCGCTCACGCTCACGCCCATGATGTGCTCGCGCATTCTCAAGGACAAGGCGAAGGCCTCGCAGTCGCGCTTCTATCACGCGTCGGAAAAAGTCTTTAATGGCGTGATCGCGTGGTATGGACGCACGCTGCGCGTCATCCTGCAGCACAAATTCGCCACGCTGTTGGTCACCATCGGCACGCTGGTGGGCACCTTGTGGCTCTACGTCATCGTTCCCAAGGGCTTCTTCCCGGTGCAGGATACGGGCGTGATCCTGGGCATCAGCGAAGCGCCGCAGACGGTGAGCTTCCGCAGCATGGCCGAGCGCCAGCAGAAGCTGGTCGATGCCGTGCTCGGCGATCCCGCCGTCGACAATGTCTCTTCGTTCATCGGCGTCGACGGCACCAATACCACGCTGAA